>CAYGQY010000006.1:0-20772 GCA_964352195.1 uncultured bacterium | reverse complement strand
CCGATCCTTGACGCGGCGTGAGGACTGGCCGAGGGATGCGGTGGGTGTGCGCCGGACTAACCGAGCTGCTACATGCACCTCATGCCTCAAAAGTTTACAAGCGGACTCGGACTACTGGTAAAAGGGCTCAAAGGATTGAGCACTCGGCGATGAGTAATGCCCAGCCGTTTAACAAACCAGGGAGCGCGGAAGATTACAGCCAGAGCAATAGTAAGCTTCGTCAAAGCCAATCGCCGACATGAGCGCCCCATACTTACCTGAGTCAGATACAGTTCAGTAGAAGCATTGATACCGTGAGAAGTTCAGGATAACAGCAAGACGATATAAGGATCGGGACATGGCAAGCACGACAAGATCGCAACTATCCTCAACTAGCCTTTGGCGGTCTGCTTGATAAGTACAACTGGATGAGCGCGTGGATAGGGGTAGCCAGGGAAAAATGAAAAACTGACACGATCACCCACTGATGGCATTTGGCCATATACGCTTTGACGATGGAAAAAGACTACGCCTCCACCGTCCTGACTAATGAAGCCGGTGTTTCCGGGTGGTCTGATAGCTGAGCAGACGCCCGCGAATCTCTCATCAACCGAATAACAGAGAGCTTCGCAACGAACAGCCAGTTGCTTCGCTGATGGCCTAGCTGCAGGGTCTTTACTGAGGCATGCGATAAGAATCTGATGGATTTCATCAGCCAAAGTCTTGAACTGCGTCTTGCTAGCAAACCCAGCAGGTGGAAGCGGTGGCTCAGCCTGAAGAATTCCTGGCACGGCGGTCAATCCAACTCCAAACGGAGGCTCGCCCGCTAATAGCTCATAGGTCATTGCCCCAACAGCCCATACATCGGAAGGCTTGTCGGCATTGCGAGGATCAGTAATCATTTCTGGGGCCATATAGGGAAGCGCCCCCACGACAGTTTTTGAGGCAGAAATTGATGCCTCACCACCTTCGACTGCTTCCGCGATTTCGTCACCAGCCATTTTGGCGATACCAAAATCAGTAATCTTGATTTCCCTGATACCCGGCCCACCCGTGAACATTACATTGCTTGGCTTTAGATCGCGGTGAATTACTCCAGCCCTATGCGATGCATCGAGACCCTTGGCTGTGTGATGTATGGCTTTCGCTACAAGCGCCGGATCAACAGCCACCAGTCGGTCAAGTAGGCCTTGTTTTATGTCTGTACCAGCGACAAACTCCTCTACAAGATACTGAGAGCCGTTGACTTCTATATAATCAAGTGTCTTAGCAACATTGGGATGGTTTACTTTTGCGCTGACAACGGCACTTCTCTGAAAACGCTTTTGAGCAGACCTGTTTTTGGGAACTTTAAGGGCTACCTCCTTTTGTAAGTGGAAATCATGCGCAAGATAAACCTCCTGCATGCCTCCTTCGCCTGCAAACGACTGCACCATGTAGCGTGAGTTGATCACATCACCTTGAGCATGAATCTGGTGTCCACTCATAAGACTACCTCGGGATTCGAGATGTCAAATGTGGCAAACACGCGCCTTTCTCCTGTGTCTCCAAGTGTAATGACACAGCTCTTCGGCAAAGCATCCCCTACTCGAACTCGGCAGTTATTGATCGATACAACGCCTTCAGTTGCTGCAACTCTGAAGGCCAAGCCCGTGTATCTAATTGCTATGGACAACGTGCTATCTATCTGGAGGAGGGCCCCAGGCTTCTCGGAGCTCATAACAAACACATTGCTTCCGCTAACAAGCAAGCCCTTATGCTTATTTCTGAGTAACTGAGCCTGGAGCAGCTCAGCAATTTCTGATATCTTTGGACGCTCGACCGGGTTCAGCCGTGTCGTAAGATTTAGAAGGTCTACAAGAGCATCAGGGAGATCAAAAGTCAGCGAAGCAAAGCTAGGAGTGCTAGCCAGTAGTGGTGGGATCAACGAGAGTTCATGTGGTATTCCTTGCCCAGACAGATGCCAGGCAAGGACCCCAAAGGCATAGACATCAATGGCATTTGTAAATCCTAGAGGCTGATCCTTAAATAGCTCAGGCGCTGCATATACGACAGTGCCAGCGAATCCCACTGTTGCATCGTTTATGCCCGAAAATCGCGCTAGACCAAAGTCAATAATTTTAACGAGACCCCCGTCACCGCACTTAATGTTGTCTGGCTTGATATCTCGATGAATAATCCCTTGTTCATGAAGATCGGACAACCCTGATGCTACCTGGTAGAGAAGGAGAAGGTAGTCATCGACAGACAAGGATGATCCAGGTGGAGGAAATTCCTGGAGTCCTGGCCCAGGCACGAACTCCTCTACGATGCCAATCTGCTGGCTTTCAGAGTCTACGAAATAGTCATAGATTTGAACAACATGCTTTGATCTTAGCTTCTGCAATGCTTTGATCTCGCCTATGACCCGATGTAGCTGACTAGGATCGCCTATAGACTTGACGACAACTGTGCGATCGAGGAGAACATCGTTGCATATATAGACATCACTCATCCCTCCATGCAGAACCTCGCCCGTAGGCTGGTAGCGGTCAGGTATAGAGAGCATAATGGGAAGTACTATGTCTCCGAAAGTTCTATTCGTAGTTGTGGCTCATGAAGATCTTTGATCACGGCATCTGTAGATCGATTTTCCCTGCTGGCATCCTGGGATGCCTCACGGATGGTCGGTAGGCCATCGCTTTCTTGATTCGATTGCGCTGCATCCACGCTCGCTCCAGCCTTTCTGGCAGTAGGAGGCTTGCGACGCCGTGGTCGATTAGGCTCTGGTTCCTTGCCTCGAAACATTGCAGATCTAGCCTCTTGTCTTGATGTAATTTCGAACTTACCTGAAAGACCCCACACCTCTAAAAAGCCCCTATCAGCTGGGCTAAACCCCAAAGAAACTCCAGGGCTGATGTCCCAAGCGGCAACAGTTGCATTATCTTTGCCTCCCTTCCATTCGGATAAAATAGTCAGCCTGCGTGCGATTTCCCTGGACGATCCTGCACTCACAACGATTTCTTTGAATAGTTGCTGGTCGATTTCATGGGCACCATCAGAGGTCAGAAATAGACAGTGATACAGATCAGCGTCGGATACTGGGATGCCATGAACCTGGACCCCTTTGCCCATCCCTACATACTGAAGCAATTCCCTGAACTGAGACGGCGGGGTTGGAACCTCCATTCCAGATAGAATATTTCCCAGGCTATCGTCTGTAGAGATCTGCTTAACTTCTCCACTCTTTAACAATCCATAAATTCTGCTATCACCAACATTTACACACGCCCAGTCGCCATTACTGGTGGATCCAACCGCAGATAAAGTCGCGCCTCCTCTGCCAGAGAAATGCCTAAAGACTTCTTCGTTGGCAGCTTCGGTTGCGTTGCGAAGTTGATCAACCAGAGAGTCCGCCCTTGATGCGGAGAACGCGGCAACAAAGGAGCTAACTGCCAACTCTGCGGATGTAGCACCTTCCCTCATGCCACCCATGCCGTCGCAAAGGACTAGGGCTGCTGTCATAGGCCATCCCTCCTGCTGAGGTACTAGCCGAAGGAAGGCGGTCCTATCCTGATTTTCCTCTCTCTTGCCTATAGCACTGACGAAAGTGACTGATCCTTCTTCTACAGATGAAAAACCTATATTCTTTCCACGATGAAGCCAGCGGAGGACGGCCTTCCGGACATCTTCTTGGAAGGTGCCGGAAGGAGCCACCTCGTGTGAGCCAACGTACTTTGGAATCCTAGCTTGGCTTGGCTTGGTCTGCACTGGTGTTATATCTCTCTGGATTCGGATAGGTGCGTTCCTCGCACGGGCAATGAACCTCCAGGGTCTACCTTGCCTCAGAGATCCATAAAGCGATTCAATGGCAATTCACAGAACTTCGAAATGGAAACTTGGCTCCTCGCGAAGTCGAAGATCATTCAGCCATAAACCGGAAGCGCCATTAAAGGAAATCATGGGCTCAAGATCGCCAGCTCCAGCTGATGAAGTCATGGCGCCGAGGTCTTTGGGAAGTAGTTCGGCTTTAACCATTCGGTCTGCGAAGATCGAAGAGGACACCTCCGAGAGATCAAGGGCGATTCTCCACTCGTCTTCGTCCTGGAGATTGCCGTCCTGAGGGCCTCCTGGAAGCCTCATCGCTCTCCCTAGTCGAAAGGGGGGCGTGGTACTGCACTCGTCCCTATCGGGATAGTCCACTTTCCCATATGCATATCTCACAGCCTGCGGAGACCAGTCATCGCAAAAGCTCCCATCAGGGTGGGTCATCTGGTATTCGCCCGGCTGCTGACTATTCCATCGAGAATAGCATTTCAGAAGACACTCGACTAGATCCTCTTGTGAGATCCGGAGAAGAGCTCGATCATGAATTGGTTGCGCGAACTCAAGCGCTGCTTCCCTGGAGTATGACCAACTACAGATGTATGTCAGCCCGGCATAGAGCTTATCGGCGCGTTCAAAGAACCTCTTGCTCCTATGGTCTTCATCGATCAGCCTATCCGCGCCAAGCCCTAGTTGTCCAAGTTCGCATTCCCGCTCTTCACCAGTCTTGAACATCTCGCTTTCCTGGGTGTCGTCATCGTGAATGATCGCTCTTGAAAAGTGCAGTCTATTCTCGTCGAGGTCGCGCTCGGCCAGAGATTTGGTCACCCCACGATAAAGAAAAGCGTCCGATGGCGGCTGGCTGCACTGCTTGCGGCTCAGGCACTCATTGAATCGATACAGCATGATGTTCAGAAGAATCGTGCTTAGAGGGCTTTAACTGCATCCTCAAAAGTTGTTCGTTCGGGGGCGCGTTCGATCGCAAGAGCTTGGCACCCCTCCATCGGAAACAGCGGACTCCCCGGCGCCCAAAGCTCACAGCTGTCGCTGTTGTCTTCGTAGTAGGAGGCGTTGCAGGTGACGCGCATTTCCTTGTCGAGACCGGGTTGGGTCCAGGCGAAGTCATAGGCGCCGATCGAGCGGGCACTGCAACCGGGTGGCAGCAAGGCCGGTTGTCTGAGGATGGCTTCCAGGTCGGCCAGGGTGAGCGGTGAGGGCTGCAGGGTGTTCACCACATCGCGGATGGCATCGAGGTCCTGGAGGACGTCATCAAGGTCCAGACCCTTGATCTCGGGCTCCTGCTGCACAGCCGCAACAGCAGAGGCCCGTGCCTTCTCCCGCTGCTCGCGGCTCACCAGGGTGGCCTGGGAGATCGAGCTTGATGCCTTGGCCAGGATCGGCTGCAGCTTGCCCACCACCTGCTCGAACATCGCGATCCGACCCTTCAGCGCCCGGTACACGTCGGCCTCCACGGTGCCATCGAGATGCAGGTTGACGATCTGCATCTGCTCGTGGGTCTGGCCGATGCGGTCGATGCGGCCGATGCGCTGCTCCACGCGCATCGGGTTCCAGGGCATGTCGTAGTTGATCAAGGCGCCGCAGAATTGGAAGTTCAGGCCTTCGGCTGCCGCATCGGTGCAGAGCAGGATCTCGGCCTTGCCTTCCTTGAAGCCCCGTTTGGTGGCTTCGCGGTTCAGGGCCTTCCATACCCCGCCCTTCTGCAGGATCTCGCCACCGCGACCAGTGAAGGTCATCAGGCTGGTGCGCCCGGCACCGATCAGCAGCGTCTTGAGGGCATCGACGGTGTCGGTGTACTGGGAGAAGACGATCACCTGCTTGTAGCCCTGGACCTGGAGTTCATCAATGGCCACAAGGAACGCCGCCCCTTTGCTGTCGTGGCCCACCAGTGGGCGGGCCTGATCCAGCAGTACGGCGATGGCATCGAGTTCGCCCTGGAGCGAGGCCTCCTGGAAGGCGCTCTGCATGCCCTCCAGATCGAAGGTCTGCTCTCCGCTGATGTCGTCGTCTTCTGCGGCTGCAGCGTCTTCCTCCAGCTGCTGCTGCTGGCCGACCAGGCGGTTCTCCAGAGTGGAGACCAGGGCGGCCACGCTGCTGGCGAGGCGGCGGCGGTAGATCGTCATCACGAAGCCCACCGCCGATTTCTTCTGGCCAGAGGCCTGGGCGTACTGGGTGGAGATGAAGTCCTCCACGGCGTCGTAGAGCGCCCGCTCCTGCGGCGTGCTCTCCAGGAAGCGGTCGTCCACGTGGCGGGTGCCGATGGCCAGATCCATCGATCCCTGCTGCTTGTAGGCCCTCAGCAGGTTGCGGCTGTGGCGGGAGATCAGCCCCTGTACCGGGGTCCAGCGTTTGGCCAGAGCCAGCGAGGCCTGACGGATCTCGACGCTGAGATTGCGGCGGGAGAGGGGATCGGTGTCGTTGAGGGCGCGCAGGGCCTTGCGTTTGCGGAGCGGCGACCTCCGTAGGTCTTCCGGCATGGCATTGCCAGGAGCCTCGCCAAAGGCCGACACGCTGCTGCGCCACAACCCAGCCAGGTACGACAGGGTGGCTTCGTCCGGGTTCTCCTTCTCCACCCACTCGAAGAACCGCTCGAAGGCGTCTTCGGTCCACTCGGGGGGCATGCCCAGCAGGGCGAGCAGGTCCCAAACCTCCAGCTCACTCACCTGCATGGGGGTAGCAGTGAGCAGCAGCAGACCGTTGGTGCGCTGGCGCAGCTGCTGCATCAGCTGCATCAGGGTGTTGGGTCGAAGGCGCTCACCACCACTGCTGTTGTTCTCCCGACGGGTGCGGGCGTGGTGGGCTTCATCGAGCACCACCAGGTCGTAGGGCTCGGCCTCCAGCAGATCCTTGTGGCGGTCGCGCCGTCGCATCAGGTGGCTGGAGACCAGCACGAAGGGCTCTGCGGTCCAGGCATCGCGAGCCACGGGCCGGGATTTGCTCTTGGGCCGCAGGCAGGTGGCCTGCCATTCCAGGGCCTTGCCGCTGTAGATGGGCCAGTCAAGGCCGAACTTCTCGCGCAGTTCCCGCTGCCACTGCTTGAGGACTGAGGCGGGTGCCATCACCAGCATGCGGCGGGCACGGCCGCTCAACCAGGCTTGGCGCAGCAGCAAGCCCGCCTGCACCGTTTTGCCGAGGCCCACCTCATCAGCGATCAGCAGCCTGGGCGGCCACTGCTGCCACAGACGCTGAAAAGCGCGCTGCTGGTGGGGCCAGGGGGTGACCGCACTGGTGGCCTCGCCCACCCGTTCACATCCGGGGAGATCGCTGGCGGCGGCATTGAGGACGTAGCTCCAGACGATGCGGCGCCGTTCGTCGAGATCGAGACCTGCCGGGGGGGCGGCAGTGGAGTCTGCCCCTGAGGAATCTCTGCTGCCGAGCAGTCGATCCCGAACGTCGTCTGGAAGGCGACGGGGCAGCAGGCCTTCTGCGGGGGCGTAGATCGCCAACTCCTGGCGGAAGGCTTCCGGCAGCGAAAAGGTGCGGACGCCAGGGTCATCGTTCTGCCAAAGGCGCAGGAAATGGCGCTCCTTGTCGTCGACTCGGTGTTCCTCACCGCGCCAGTTGCAGAAGAGCTCGAACACCTCGTAGTTTGTGCTCCAGCCGTTGGGGGTTTCGTTAATGCTGCCCCGGAAGGCGAGGCGATCGCCATGGCGGTCTTCGATGATGCCGTCTTTGGCGTGGAAGATGCCGCCATCGTTGCTGATCTGGCCGTTGCGTAACGGCAATCCCACCTTGAGCTCCATGTGGCCCTGCTGCACCAGCCACGCCAGCAGCTCAGCGGCCAGATCCGCGGCACTGCCATCCCCGGGCTGCACACCGCGGAAGGGGAACTGGGCGACCAGCTGGCGTTCGAGCAGCTGCTCAGCGGTAAGACCGCTGGCGAGTGCCTGGAGATCAGCCTGGCTCATGAAGAAACCCGTGATCAGACGGATCTGGCCATGGCCCTGGCCATCTTCTGCCGCCAGTACCAGGTGCTCAATGCCATCGAGCACTTGCAACAACGAACGGCTGGAGAAGTAACCCGTGATGCGCCAGTAGCGGATGGCTTCCTGCAGAGCGGGCTGATAAAAGCCCTCAAGCAGGTTGTCCTGGGAGCTGGTGAAGCTGTACTGCCAGTCGTGATCGCGTAGCCGTGTCATGGCGCGCGCCCTTCAATCCGCAGATCCACCTCATCCAGCAGGTCCTGCACCAGCGTCAGCCAGTGCTGGCGATCGAGATCCAGAGACTCCGGTTCATCGTCGTAGCGGAGTTGAACAGCGAACAGGGTGAATTGCGAGAACTGCAGGTAGGGACTGATCTCGATGCCCTGTTCGCTCAGAATCTGCAGGAGATCGGCGATGTCGTGGGTGAATGGGGCTTTGAGATCGCGGCTGAGAATCCAGGCCTTGAAGGCTTTCTCAATCGCCTGCTGCATCTGAAAGCCCCAGCTGGCTTCATCGGCCTCGTCCACCGCCAGCAGCCGTGCCGCCCTGAGATCGCGTCGGGCGACGCGAAGCATGGCCTGAGCTTCAGTGCGGGCCATCCAGCACCCTTCCTTCCCGATGAGCTTGAGCGATCACATGGCTGAGCCAGAGACGCCGCTCCTCCACCTTGCTGCGGGGATAGAGCAGCAGGTCCACCGGAACACGATGGTGGGCGAGCTTGTTCCAGAGCTGCCCGAGCACCTCAAACCAGTTGTGAGTGGCGTACCAGTCGTCGCTGACGGTAATCATCAGGTCCACATCGGAGCTGGGCCTGGCGTCGCCGCGCGCATGGGAGCCGAACAGGCGCACCTCGGCTTCCGGGATCTCCGCACGGATCTCTGCAGCCATCTGCCGCAGCTGGGCTTCGCTAACGGTGGCTCTGGGGGTTGTGGTCATGGCTGCTCTCCCATCTTCAGGATGCCTCGGCCAGCTCAGCCAGCACCAACTCCAGCTGCTTGGGCGCGGGCACCTGCTCGGCCAGGGCGAGGCGTCGCAGGTTCTCCAGGGCTTCAAAGTCCGACGCGGCAGGCGCGGCGGCCTTCACCGGATCGAAGCCGGTATAGCGGGCGGAGAGGGGCAGCACTTCGAGCACGGCCTCCAGGGCGGTGAGAAAGACAGGGCTGTTAGCTAGGCCGTTGTCATCGAGCAGCTGCTTGGCGGCGTTGAGATCGATGCTGCGGGCGCGGTGAGCGCAGTGGTGGATGGCATCGATCCAGGAACGGGTGCCATCGGGGGCGCCGAGCTTGCCCTTGGTGGCGCGGGTGGAGCTGTCCCAGAGGATCAGATCACTGGCCTTCTTCTCGGCTAACACGCCCACCACGTCCTTGTCGAGGTCGAGACCGACAACGCGGGCGAGGCGCAGGGCTTCGTCGTAGGGGAACTGGGGCGCCTGGAAGGCATCCCAGGCGAGCACGAACCACTCCGTAAGTGGATCTAACTGGGCTCGGCGAGAGCCCGAGGTGAGCTTCTCCATGCGCCAGGCCTTCACTTCGCGACGAGCCGCATCGAGGGCATCTTCGGGGCTCACTGCATAGGGATCGTCCTGCTCCAGCAACTCCTCCAGGGTGAGTTGGGTACGTCCGCGCTTCCTTGTTTTCTCTTCAATCGGCTTGGGCTGGCCGCGTTTGATCGGCCAGTGCAGGGAGAACTCCTCCAGGGCTGGGCCGAAACAGGAGAGGTAAAGATCTACGCCCCGGATGCCGCTGGCCTGGAACTGCTCAATCCGCTGGCGAACAGCGGCCTTCACGCGGGGTTCGAGATCTTCCCAGTACTGCACTCCATCTTCCGGCTTCTGCTTAGGCCGTGGTCTGCAGACCAGGAAGATCGTGCTGTTGGCAGCCGACTTGTCCTTGATATGAAGGGATCCCTCAGCTTCCGTATTGATCGGCCATGAAGCCGTGATGGCAAAGCCCGCATCAATCAGGCCCTTGGTGAGGGCATCCCAGGCCCCGGTGGCCTTGTGGGTGAACATCAAAGTCATCACGCCATCGTCCTTGAGAACGCGGCGGCATTCAGCGAATATCTCAGCCATCTTGTGCTGATAGTCGAGCCCGGCGAGAGCCTTGGCACCCTTTTTACCCTTGTGCAGCGCAGGATTGGCTACGGCTTCGTTGTCTTTGTCGGTGAGCGGCGCCATGAACAACTCGGGATAGAGCAGGCCGGCAGTACGCTTCAGCCATACATAGAAGAAGTCGCTCAGCTCCGCGTACATCACGTTGTCGTAATAGGGTGGGTCCATGACAACTGCATCCACTGTGCCGTCCTCCAAGTGGGTGAGAGAATCACCTGAACCACAGGAAATCACCACAGGCACCTGCTCCGGCGAGGCCGTTGCCGCAGGGCTGGCGGCAAACAGTGGGCCCGCACTGGCGGAGGCAGCGCTGCCTGGGGTGATGAGCTCGATCAGTTCGCCGATGCACTTGGCTGATGTCGAGAAGATCCAGTCATACCCAAGCCCTGCGATCAGTGGTGCCATCTCGGCCATTGACCACTTGAAAGCAAAATCATGACGGTCAAAAACCGATCGCATCCTTTGCGCTTCAACATTCCAACTGCTGAGCCGGGCATTCCAGTTCAGAAACTTGTCCAAAGCCAATGCGACATACCCCAATGCCGCCCGTTGCAGGTCGCTGAGTCCACGGGTTCGAGCTGTTTCTTCCTGAACAAGCTCGCGAAAGATCTCCGCGCTGGTGCCATGGCAGAGCAGCTGCCGTGGTGAGAACAGATCGCGCCATAGGGGCATTCCGTACTGGATAGGGCGGTCGTCGTTACAGATCTCGGGAAATTTCTCATTTGGCACCAGATCCAGCGCCTCCCATTCCGGTAGTTTTTCTGCTAGCGCAGCCTCAATGGTGGCGCTGTTGTCGTCGCCGAGCCGGGGGGCGCGGTAACCACGCTCCCACTTGTCCTTTTTGGACTTACCGCTTTTGGTGTATTCGGTGTGCAGCTTGCGCTTGAACACCACGGCAAACAGCTGCTCACCCATGCCTCCCGCCTGAGCCTGAGCCTTCGCCTGATCGCCATCAATCACACGGCCACAGTCGGGATAGGGACAGGTTGCAGCACCACCCTTCACCGTGCCCTCGCTCTGATCTCGGGCACTATCCACGATCTCGAAACGGCAGTGGCGGCTGGCGTCACCCGGACCCTCACCCAGCTGCGGCACCACCTTTACACCGGTGCCATCAGGCGCCAGCTTCCAGTTGGGAGAGAGCGGCACCTTGCCAGAGCAGTAGGGGCAGTGGATCGTGCGGGCCCAGAGGTAGCCGAGCACCTGTGTGCCGGGAGGCTCGGGAGGGTAGACGCTCTGAAAACGGGGCTCTGCCAGTTCTAGAAAACGGTTCGTCAGCCGGTTGAACTCATCAAGCACCGCCCGACCGTGCTGAGATGGCCACTCATAGGTGGCTTTCTGAACTAACACCGCGACAGGATTGATGTCGTTAGCCAGGGTTTTGCAACCCAGGCGCAGGCTCTCGAACGGAATCGATCCACCACCCGCGGTGGGGTCCAGCACCGTAGGCTGCTGGATGCCAAGTTTCTGGGTTTCCTCCAGCAGCCAGAACTCCTCCTTCTCACTGGGGCTGTACTGGAACGCCCGGGAATACCCGTAGACATTCAGCCCGAGATCCTCTCCGGTCTTCTTGGCCTTGGCGATCCGCTTCTTCGCTGCGACCGGATCCCCATGGATCCCGAGCATGTGCATGAAGGTCTTCCGATCTGCATCAGCTGGCAGCAGCGAGGCCAGCACCGCCGCCCGCGATGCAACCAGCGGCCTACGCGCCCACCACACATGCAGGTAGTAGATCGGCGGCAGGGCCGTCATTGAGCGCCGCTCGCGCATGCTTTCCTCACCGATTTCGGCGATCGGTAGCCACTCTTCGATCAGGCGTTTGGTCATGGAAAGTCACAAGGCAGGATTTTTGAATGTAGCCATCTGCCGCCATAGTCGTAACTTAGTTTTAAAGCGGAAGGGGCAGGCCAAAATCGGGATTTGGACGCCATATCACTAAATCATCATAGCGAAGGCGATGATGCTCTCAATCCAGTACGAGATTGCAACCCTTCCTGACCGAATCTCTTGTGAATAAATTAGCTCGCTGGGAGTGAAGCTGCTGGACCTGACGAGATAGTGAGGGGCAAGCATAAGCGTATTTGCCTGAGCACTACGGCTAGGGTGAATCTGTGAGTTCCGGATGATTTGAAGATGTATAATGTTCTGCCCATGAAGCGATGCAGCGCTGAGGACATATGACAAGCTCGGGTAGGCCGAGAGTAGGCCATTGGCAATATCTTGGATTCTTTGAATATCCCCCCAAGTTGCTTCCTGGTGGCTTGAGGATATTGCTCCGTAGCTACCGGCCCTCCGCTTGCCAGCCAAAACCAGCATCTGATAAATTGCCTCGGCTTCGGATGTCCCAGGATAAGCCCCTCGAATTATAGAGCCTCCAGCATCTCTTCCGCCCTGAACGTAGGCAAGCCAATAGTATCTCCAAAAACAACACCATGCCTGCCAAAGATGATTTAAGAGGCCAGTAGACCAAATTATGCCCTCGGAATTAGTTGGCCTGCCATAGTGATTAAACAGCTCGCCGAGCCTGGTAGCTTCAGATATGAGTCGGGCCCTGCGCTTCCTAAGAGAAATCATTTCCTTAGGCTGCAACCTGAAGTGCTTTGACTAAAACTCTCAAGCGCGTCAGCCTGCTTTTCAGGTTGGTTGTAGATATCGAGGCTGACTTAAAGTCGGCAAGCTCAGTTCCCGCTGGATGCGAGTTTTCGATCGATCCAACGAGCTCGAGGACTCTCTGTGAGGCAAGATGAGGATCATCGCAATAAACGTGGCTCGTGACAAACCCACCAACGCTTCCAGCATCAAGGCCAATAATGCCATATTTATTGTATACGAGTGCTGAAAACAAGGAATAAAGCATATATGGCTTTATTGCATTGCTGGCCAGGATCTCATTGAGATCAATCTTGACGAAGTCGAGCACCTCTGTTAGGCGCGAGCGCACCACTTCTGCATTTGGAAAGGCTTCATCGTTGGATTCATAGAGTCTCTTCAGTAGCCTATTGTCCCTCTTCTTGACGCCCTCGATTAGAACCTGTGCGAGCTCGGTAAGAAGAACTGCGTCGTCCATTCTAGAAACTTGCTTGAGACTGAGAACTCCGTATGACTCAAATACAGGAGAATATAGATCCATCATTTCCTTGATAAACCACTTGAACTCACCCTGGTATGTTGCATGCCGCTTCTCTGCGTCATTCAGAGGAAGTTGGTAAGAATTTATGCGCCTAAAGATTTCTAGGACCTCATCATTTGTTGCGGAGACTATGACATCCATCGACACTTCATACGCCAAAAATCTTGCCTGCACCTCCTGCTCTAGGCTTCCGAATTGAGCCCCGGAGTATCCCGAACTTACTCTGGTCAGCTTGAACTTGTCTTCAATAAAATCTCTGATAACAGTAAGACGTTGTTGGCCATCGACGATCTCCCGCTTAGACTTCCTAGTAAGGAGATCAACGGTCTGCCTGATTACCACCTTGGGGAAGGGAAATTCATTTAGGATGCTGTCGATAAAATATGAACGCGCATTCGCAGGCCAAAGGCCTTGGCTTCGTTGATATGTGCGGTTAACTGTCAGCTCTCCGGACTTCATCTGGTTGTACAAATCGGAAACCGGAGCCGTGTTGCGAATGATCTTCATGGATTGAAAGCCTATTTCTTTAGTTTAAGAGGCACTTAGCAAGAGTCTTAGAGCCGCCAGCACTCTCCGTGGATTTTTGCGGTGCATGGCCATTCCCAGCCAGTAAGCCGCCTCTTCGCGGGCCATGGCATCGATGCCGCGGGCGCAGTTCTCGATAGCGGCCACATTTCGCATCGGGGCCAGCAGCTTGAACAGCAGGCCCATCGCCAGGGCGAGATCCTCAGAGAGGGCGTCCCTCCGGCCCTCGCCTTTCTTGAGTTTGGCCAGGCTCACCTGCTCCGCCTTGAGGCGGCGCAACACAGCACCTTCTACCAGCAGCAGCTTGTGCCCGCCGAGGCCCGCAATACGCCGGGGTTCTTTCAGCTCAGGGGTGGCGGTGCTGGGCACCTGCCAAACCTCTAGCTCCAGATCACTGGGACCGCGCTGCCGGCTGCGCAGTTCGTAGGCCGGCCGGCCTGAAGCGATGGCCTGGGTCATGCCTGCCCCTCCGCTGCCGCGGTGAGCTTCAGGGTGATGGTGGCGGTCTGGGTGCCCAGGCCGGCTCTGGTGAGGCGGCCGATCCAGGTCTCACCGCCGTCATCCCAGCGCAGGGGAGGGTCGTACTCGAGCTGGTATTTGATGTCCAGATCTTTCTCGCCGCCTCGGCGCCATTGGCCCTCGATGAAGCCCCGCAGGTGGGTGGCCTCCTCAGGCGTGCCGTTGAAGGTGAAGCTCCACTCGGCGTTTCCGTCGCCGCTGCTCCAGCCGCCTTCCAGCATCTCGACCCGCACCGTGGCGCCAGGCTCGGCCTTGAGCAGGGCCATCGGCAGGAAGCCGTCGCCACTGTTCATCCGCCAGGTGAGGCTCTTGATTCCCTTGCCTGAACTGCTCACCTGCTGGGCCAGCTGGGTGAGGGCTGTCTTCACGTTGTCGGTGCGCTCGATCACCCCAGGCCCTGCGGATTGGGCAACGCCTGCTCCGCCACCTCCCCTGCTGGTGGAGCCAAGCCCCACCTGAACAGCGGTTCCCGCCTCTCCCCCTCCGGCCACCGGAGTTGTTACGCCGTCACCGCCAAACACGGTTGGCTGATCCACGCCTGTCTCACCGGCTGGAGCCGAGGTTTTCGGAGGCCAGACGCTCAACTCCAGCGCCTTCTCCATCGTGTAGATCTTGCCGTCCTCACTGATCGAGAGCGTGCCTGGCGGCAAGCCCTGGCCTTCAAGGCGATCACCTTCCTTGTAGACGAAAAGGCCCTGATCCAAGCCCATGCGCAGGCACTTCTTGAGCACCTCATCCCCCAGCAGGATCGGCAGGGCTGGATCGCGGTAGTACTCGTTGCGCAGATCCCGCGTGCTCATCACCCCCACGCGCTTTAGGGGTGTCTTGTCGGCCATGTAGTTCGGGGCCGGCGGCGCATCTTCTGCCAACACCAGCTCGCGGGCTTCCCGCAGCACCCGCTCCACCTGCTTCTGGCCCACCCCCGGCTCACTGCTGGCGCTGGTGACCGTGATGGCGGCATGGGTGAGGGGCACCTCGGGCCACTGGCCCCGCTCGGGATAGAACACATGCCGGTAGCACTGCTGCACCGCCAGAGCGAAGCCCTGCTGCGCCTGGCCGTAGCGCTCCTTGACCTGGTCCTGCTGGTGGCTCTGGAGGCTGGCGAACAGATCGCCCTGCTGCATCTGCTGCAGCGCCAGGTAGGTGCGGGCCTTGCGCAGCATGTCGTCCACCTGCAGGGCATCAGCGCAGACGAATACCAAGTTGTTGCGGTTCAGGCGCACATTGGCGTTGTCGCCCTTCTCCTTGAACAGCCGCACCACCAGCTCCGGCAGGTGGATGTTCGCCTGCTCCACGGTGTGGCCTTCCCAGTGGATCACCGCCAGGTAGGGGCCATCGGTGTCGTCGGGAATGTCAGCAGGGCTGGACGGGAACAGCACAGGCTCCAGCCGTTGCTTGGCGAAGATCGTGCCAATGCGTCGGTTCAGCTCCTCACGCACGCTCTCCAGATCGAACTGCCCCTCCCGTTTCCTCACCATCTGGTTGAGGTTGGCGTCGGTGAGGAAGCGCAGCTTGCTGGTGCCGCTGTCGTCGAGATATTCCGATTCTTCCTGCAGGAGGCGCACCGCCTTGTCGACAAAGGCCGGATCCACAGCCGGGGCATAGAGGCTGTAGTTCAGCTCCAGGCGGCTGAGCCCCTTGAGCGGTTCGTTGAAGGCCAGGGAGTGGAACAGCACTGTGCGCGCTGCCATGGATCCATAGGGCTCCATCCCCGTGAATTCCTGGGCATCCAGCCTCTGGGCCAGGGCCCTGCCGCCCTCGGCCGGTGTGGTGGACACATCCGCCCGGATCGCCGGGATGAAGGCCTGCAGCCCCAGCTTCGTGGAGAGCTCCAACCGAATCCGCTCGTTGCCCGGATCCACGTGGTGGAGGTGGACGGCCGTGACGCCCCGAGGCTGGTCACGCCAGAGCTGGCCCACCGTCTGCGCCAGCAGCCGCAACATGCCCCGCACCCGCTGGAAGTTCTCCAGGGTGGAGGTCTTCTGCATCAGGGTGTCGATCAGCTCCGGATGGAGCGGATAGCCCTTACGCAAATTGGCAGCGCGGTCGTCGCTCTGCCCCACCGGTGGCAGGGCCTCGGCGGTGCGGCTCCAGATCTCCTGGTAGGCCTGCACCACCTCCTCCACCCGGCTGCGGTCGATCGATTCGAACAGGCGCCGTGTCAGCACCTGCACCGTTTCGTCTTCGCTGGTGGGCGTGAGGGCCGTGATCTGCCGGCCGGTGACCGACTGCAGCTCGGCGAAGATCCGATCGATCCGCTGGTTTTCCTCCCCATAGGCATCCACCGCCTCGCCGCCCTTGCCCAAGGCGAGGGTGAACACCAGCACCGCCTGGGGGGAGGAGTTCACCGCCTTGATCAGGTCGGTGAGGAAGGGAGTGAGCTGCTCTGCCGCCTGACCTGCGGCAGGGCCCTTGATCTTGCGCAGATAGATCGAGAGCTCATCGATCAGGATCAGCACCGGCCGCTCGCCGATCAGCTCCCGCAGGGTTTCAGCGCCCGGGGGCGCAGCGCCGAGGCGGTCGCTGTTGCGGATGCGCTCGTAGCCCGCTGGGCCGGCCAGCTGCACCGCCAGCTCGCCCCATGGCGTGAAGGCCAGCACGTTGCCCTCCATGCGCCGGCCGTTCATCGGGTCGGCGTTCTCCCCGTCGAAGGCCGCAACGGTGACCCTCTGGCTGGGTAGGCGGGCTGGATCGATGAACTCCGCCAGGTTGGGGATCTGATCGGCGGCCGTGAGGATGTGGTTCAGGCCGATCAGGGCGTGCGTCTTGCCGCCGCCGTAGCTGGTGTCGAGCCGCAGGATGCTGCCCAGCTGGCTGCCGGCGCTGGTGAGTCGGTCCACTACCGCCAGGAAGAGGGCGCGCAGGCCCCTGGTGGGGTGCGTGTTCGCGAAGAAAACAGCCGGGTTCTTGTAGAGCTCCGGCGCCGTGCCCTTCAGGACCTGGCTGAGGTCCGCTGCAAAGTCCTCGTCTCGGATCCGCCCTTCCAGCACGTCGGCCCGGGGCCGGCAGAGCTCGTAGATGGTGGGAGGGCTCATGGAGGCGGCTGGTCGGCCCTGGCGAGCCAGGGTGCTCGAGGGGGTCGAGTCCCATCCTGACTGTTGGACGGGCCAAGGTCATCCCCAAGCCTTCAAGCCGAGACGAGCCGATAAATCGAAGGCAAAACTATGCAGCTGATGCATAGAAACGCCCTTGAGGGCTTGTCTCAGTCCTGGCGGGCCTGGTCCTGTTGGTTTCGCTTCACTTATCAGCTTGATGTCGTGAGTTGCGATGGTCATTTATCTCTTGATCCAGATTCGGGTTCGCTCTCATCGCCGCCTGCTGCCTGAGAAAAGCCCGGTGGCCTGGGCCGCCGGGCAGGGCAATGCCGCCCCGCTGGCGCCTCAGAGCACCAGCACCCGGGCCTGGGGCCCGAGCACCCGCTGCTGATTCGCAGCCAGGATCAGGGCCTCGCCCCGGGGCACGAAGTGGGGCTGGGCGGAGATGTGCCCCTCGCGATCGAGGAAGAGCACCCGCAGCAGCTGGCCGGCGGTGCCCAGCAGGTGAACGGAAACCACGCGAATCGGGCACTGGCGCTCGATCGGACCGTGGCCTTGCTGAGCGGGGAAGAGAGGGGGAGCCATGGCAGGGATGGCGAATGACACCACCGCTGCGCCCCGGTGAAGCCAGCGCCGCGCAAGGGTCGCGGAACGCAGTGGAGCGACTTGCCTCAGCCCTTGTACGGTGCGCGAGCCGGGGCATGCCGGGTGGCGTGATCGCCAGCCCCCAGGGCTCAGCCGGATCCGACGCCTCAGTAGTCCTCGGGGAACAGCACGGTGGTAATCGGCCCGCAGCCTTCGCCGCGGAGGCCCTCCGTGATCACCCAGATGGTGCCGTGCTCAGGGGTGTCGTATCTGGAGAAGAGCCTGCCTTCCGCATGGGTGTGGTCCGAATCGTTGGCGGCTCTGTCCTCCGCATCGAGATCGCCCCAGTCGCGGGCCGCATGACGATCGAGCAGGCCGACGATCACCTCATGGGGTACGGCAGCGGCGACAGCGGCCGTGGCCACGATTCGTCCGAGGGAGTGACGCATGGGAACAGGAGGGGCCGCAGGGACGGTCCTGCAGCCCAAGTGAGTGGAGTCTGATCGGCTCAGCCGGGCTGGGCGTCCGGCTGGCTGGAAGCCGGGGCTTGGTGCTGCACCAGAAAGGCTTCGATCCAGTCGTGATGGCGCTTCTGCAGGATCCGGTCTGCGATCGAGGGGGCTTCTTCCGGCACCTGGAAGCGCTTGCGGAACGCCTTGGTGAAGCCCTCCAGCACCGGCCGGGGCAGACCGCGCAAGGTGGCGAGGATCTGGCGGGTGGTGGCCGAGTCGAGGGGCGTGAGGCCGGGATCGTTGTTGGCGCTTGGGGTGGTGGGCGAGGGGCGGCGATGGATGGATCGCGTGCCGTTGCTGGCGCTGGCAGGCAGGGGAGCGCTGCTGTTCCCTGTCGCCTGGGTGACCTCGCGTTGCTGCTTGTCATAGAGCGCCAACCCGAACGGATTGCCAAAGGTCATCAGCGCCCGCTTCATGGCATCGGTTTCGGCTTCCTTGAGGGCGGATTCATGTGCCTGGCCCAGGTCGGTGTCGATGCCGTGGCCGGCGCCGCAGCCCTCGCGGATCAACTGGGCACCGCTGCCCTCACCCACGGTGATGCGCACCCGGGCGGTGTAGGTGACTCCCCAGCCGGGGCGCTGCTCCCGGCCGATGGTGCGCTCGCCCTGGTTGACGCAGCGGAGGGCAACGGTTTGCCGTTGCCAACCGTCAAAGCCAAAGATCCTGTTTGCTTCCGCGATCACCTGCCAGCCTTCCAGATAGCTGACGGAGCTGCGGCCCTGCTCTCGCTGGCGCACCTTGGCGCGATCCAGAGGGGCGGAGAGGGCAGTGATCTGCTCGGGGGAAAAGGTGCAGGACATGGCGACGAGGGGTGAGGCGGGGAAGTGTGTGGTGAATGCAGATGAGGCGATCAGCTGGTCGCACCGTGAGGTGCGCTTGGCAGCGCAGCGGCTTCTGGGTCGAGGGGTTCGATCAGCACCCAGCAGGGCGGTTCACTGCAGTGGATGTGCTGGGGCGACGGGCGGCGGCTGTTCTTGCGGAGGATCGGCACCACCCAGCTGCCCAGCCGGGTCGACCAGATGTGCCCCCTGGGCCGGGTGCTGGTGGGGCTGTTGCTGACGGTGGTACTGGCGTAGCTGGTGAGATCCATGGCTCTGGTGATGGGGTGATCGGTGGCTGTGTGGGCTCTGGGGGGAGTGACGTGGGCCCGCTCCTGCAACAGGCCCGTGTGAGATGGGGCCTTGCCCCCTTAGTGGATGCGCCAGCTGCGGCGGGAGAGGAGCTGGGCGCCTTCGATGTGGCGGCCGGCCTTGAGCGCTTCTTTGATGGCGGCCTTGTCGGGCTTGGTGGTGGTGGTGACGGCGAGCCATTCGGAATCGAGGGCCTCCTCGTCGTCGATCACCACGGCCGAGGATTTGCGGCTGCTGAGCTCGTGATTGGGGAACGAGAACCGTGTGGCCGCTGGCTGCAGCTGAGTGAGGACAAAGATCAACGACTCCTCCAGGGCATCGGCCCGGCCGGCATCGGAGCGGGCCAGATCGGCGAGGCGCTTGGCCTGCTGCTGGCGGTAGGCGGCCTGACCGCGCAGCTGCTCGATCACCCAGCAGGTGGCATCGGCCTTGGCGGAGAGGGCCGCCTTGTTGCCCTCTTCTGCCAGCAGGGCGGCCTCAAGCTCGGCGAGGGCCAGGGCGCGCTGCTCGGGGTCATCCGTTTCCAGCTGTTCGGCCAACTGGCCGATGGCGGTGGTGAGCTCCTGGGCCTCGATGCCCAACTGCCAGAGAGAGCCTGATCGCTGGAGGGAACAGGCAGGACCAGAGGCTTCCGGGGCCGAAGCAGGGGCGGTAGCGGTGGGGATGGTGGCGAGAACAGCCATGACGGTGAGAGAAGGGATAGGGAATGGAGCAGGAGGCGCCACAGAACGCCGAAGGGGGTGATCAGGAGCGGACATCACCAGCAGGCACAGCCCAGAGCCCGGCCGACGTGCTGACCTCGGCCACCGAGATCGGCACCGGCGAACGGAAGGCCATCCGGCGGGCCTGCTGCACGAGCGAGGCGGTGCCAAGGCCACCGGGGAACGCCACCACCAGCACCGAGGCGATCGAAACCGGGGAGGTGCGGGCCACGGCCCGGACAATGGCCTGCTCGAGCAGCTCCCGATTGCGGATCGGCCCGGCCGCCCGGCCATGGCGCTCCCACCGGGCCGGCATCACCACGGACGACCAGCCCAGCTGATGGGCCGCGCGGCCAATGGCGGCATCCGCACCACGGGCACCGCCATGGAGCAGCAGATGCACCAGCCGGCCGCCGCTGCGGGCCAGCAGCTCAGCCGCCACGCGCTGATGAGGCCAAGCCAGATCCCGGCCGCCCCCGGCGGCGATCACCAGAGAGCGAGCCGGAACAATCTCCGGCCGCGATGGAATACAAAGAGCCATGGATTCAGTTGCCAAAAGGACAACTGATCGGGGCATCACAGCCGCTCAGGCATACGCAGCAGTGATGGCGAGACCAGGGGATGAGGTTGCCGCAGGCGATGGGCTCGGGGCCTTTGGCGCAGCCATTATTCTACCAGTACAAACGCACTAAGCAGGGGGCAGAATCATTGCGGGGCAATGGATCTGCACAGAGCAAAGCCATCCGCTGGCGGCCTTGAAAACTGATCAGCAAGACCGCCAGATTCAGCACTGAATGCCCA
>CAYGQY010000005.1:0-20924 GCA_964352195.1 uncultured bacterium | reverse complement strand
ACCCCCGCCACACCGGCCCGTGCGTCGGTGGCCGGCTCCCATGGGCTGATCGTGGGGCGCAGCTGTCCCTGGGCACACCGCGCCTGGCTGGTCTGGAGTCTGCGGGGGCTGGGCTCCTCCATCGAGTTGGTGATGGTCGAGCCGGACCCCAAGGCCGGACGCTGGCGTTTCCCCGAGCCCTTCGAGGGAGTCCGCTCCCTGATCGAGCTCTACCGCCGCAGCGGCGCCGACCCCGCCGCCCGGGCCACCGTGCCGGCCCTCTACGACCGCACCGGTCGGCGGATCCTCGTCAACGAGAGCGCGCGGCTGATCGAGCTGCTCAACCGCTGGCCGGCCCCCGCCGGCGCCCCGGACCTGGAGCCCCAGGAGCTCTCCGGTCCCATCGGCCACTGGCGGGAGCGGCTGCAGGGCTCGGTCAATGACGGCGTCTATCGCTGTGGCTTCGCGCGCAACCAGGCGGCCTACGACCGGGCCGAAGCCGCCCTGTTCGCCTGCCTCGAGGAGCTCGAAGCAAGCCTGAGCAAGACGGGACCCTGGCTCTGCGGCCAGCGGCTGACCCTGGCCGATGTGGTGCTCTTCCCGACCCTGATCCGGCTGGAGCTCGTCTATGCCCCCCTGTTCGGCTGCAGCCGCCGGCCGCTCTGGCAGTTTCCGGCCCTCTGGCGCTGGCGGTCCCGCTTCCATGGCCTGCCCGGCGTGGGGGCCACCTGCGTGCCGAGCGCCTGGCGGACCGATTACTTCGGTGCCCTCTTTCCCCTCCATCCCTCCGGGATCGTTCCTGCCGGCCCCGATCTGGCCACACTGGTGAGAGACCTTCCCCCCGCTCCGGCCCCATGACCGATCCCGTCTTTGAGGGCGTCTATGGACCCTTCACGATCACCGACACCGATCGGCGGGAGGTGTTGGGCTATCGCCTGGCCCTGCTGACGGTGGCGGTGGCGGAAGTGGCGCTGCTGGCCCAGTGGGCGGCCTGGGGCAGCCGGCTGCTCTGGCCCTGGCTCCTGGTGATGGGGGTCGGACTGGGCCTGGCCCTGCACTGGATCCACATCTACCTGCGGCCCCTGCACCGGGCCCTGCAGCTGTTCTGGCTGCTGGGCTGTGCCGGGGCAGTGGCGGCGGCTCTCCGGCTCGGCCCCGACGCGATGGTGAAGGGCCTGGCCCAGGACTCCCGCTGGATCTGGGCGATCGGGCCGTTCTTCGCCGCCCTGGCCGGCATCGGCTTCAAGGAGTTCTTCTGCTTCCAGCGTCCGGAGGCGATCGGAGTGACCCTGCTGCTGCCAATCACCCTGCTGGGGCGGCTGGCCGGTCTGCTGGACGACAGCACCGCCTTCTCCCTGCTGGCGATCCAGGCGGCCCTGCTGCTGGTCCTGACCCTGCGCAAGTTCCCGATGCCGGCCGCCGCCGACGTGGGCGACAAGAGCGTCTTTGCTTACCTGGAGCGCCAGAGGCACCCCTCCGACGCGTGAGTCTGATCAGCCTGGTGGGGGTGAGCAAGGACTTCGGCCTGCGCACCCTCTTCGACGACCTCACCCTCCACGTGGGGGAGCGGGAGCGCCTGGGGCTGATCGGTCCGAACGGCGCCGGCAAATCCACCCTGCTCAAGGTGCTGGCCGGCAGCGAGCCGCCCGGACGGGGCCAGCGGCGCTGCTCATCCCGGTTGAACGTGGTGATGGTGGACCAGGAGCCCCAGCTGGATCCGGAACGCACCGTGCTGGAGCAGGTGTTCCTCGGCAGCGGCGAGAAGATGGTGCTGCTGCGGCGTTTCGCCGAACTCAGTGAACAGCTGGCCGCGACGCCCCAGGATCCGGCCCTGCAGGGGGCGTTCAGCGATCTGCAGGGACGCATGGACCAGGCCAAGGCCTGGGGCCTGGAGCAGCAGTGCCGCGAGGTGCTCCAGCGGCTGGGCATCCAGGATGTGCACCGGCGGGTGGGGGACCTCTCCGGCGGCTACCGCAAACGGCTGGCCCTGGCCTCTGCCCTGGTGGCCGAGCCCGATGTGCTCCTGCTCGATGAACCCACCAACCACCTCGACGCCCTCTGCATCGAATGGCTCCAGGGCCATCTCGATCGGTTCCGCGGCGCCCTGGTGCTGGTCACCCACGACCGCTACGTGCTCGACCGGGTGGCCCACCGCATCGTGGAGGTGGACCGGGGGGTGACCCGGAGCACCCCGGGCAACTACGCCGCCTACCTCCGCGCCAAGGCTGAGGAGGAGGCGTCGGAGGCGGCCAGCGCCGCGAAATTCAAGGGGGCCCTGCGACGGGAACTGGAGTGGCTGAGCCGCGGCCCCCAGGCCCGCAGCACGAAGCAGAAGGCACGGATCCAGCGGATCGAGGCCATGCGGGACGCTCCTGTCCGGCGGGGGAAGGAGCGCATCAGCCTGGCCAGCGGCAGCCGGCGCCTGGGCCGGCGGGCGATCACGGCGGAGGATCTGTCGGTGTGGCCCCCCCCCGGCCGGGAGGGCGGGGGAACACCCCTGCTGCGGAACTTCAGCTATGACTTCAGCCCCGAGGACCGGGTCGGGATCATCGGCCCCAACGGCGCCGGCAAATCCACTCTGCTCGATCTGATCGCCGGCCGGCAGAGGCCCGAAGCCGGCCGGCTCGAGCTGGGAGGCACCGTGAAAGTGGCCTACTTCGACCAGCACTCCGAGGTGCTCGGCGGTGGCGCGGGGCTGGAGCGCAAGCTCATCGACGTTGTGCAGGAGGAAGCGAGTCTGATCGAGCTGGCCGGGACCCAGCTGAGCGCCTCCCAGCTGCTGGAGCGCTTCCTCTTCCCCCCCGCCCAGCAGCACGGCCCGGTCTCCCGGCTCTCGGGCGGAGAACGGCGCCGCCTCCACCTCTGCCGCCTGCTGATCGGCTCCCCCAACGTGCTGCTGCTGGATGAGCCCACCAATGACCTGGACGTCCAGACCCTGACGGTGCTCGAAGACTTCCTGGAGGACTTCCGCGGCTGCGTCGTCGTGGTCTCCCACGACCGCTACTTCCTCGATCGCACCGTGGACCGCCTGTTCAGCTTCGAGGACGGACAGCTGAAGCGCTTCGAGGGCAACTACAGCGCCTATCTGGAGCGGACCGCCGCCACCGCGGCCCCCGGGGGAGCGCAGGCCGGCGGCTCCGGCGCGCGCTCCGGCAAGGGCGGGGCCCCTCCCCCCGGGCCAGCTCGGGCGGCCCCGGAGAAGCCCCGACGGCTGAGTTTTCGAGAAGGACGCGAACTGGCGGCCCTGGAGCTGGAGCTGCCACGCTGGGAGGAGCGGCGGGCCGCGCTCGAGCAGGAACTCACCGGCGGCGCCAGCCGGGACTACGGTCGTTTGGAAACGCTCACCGCAGAACTGGCGGCCGTGCTTGAGCGCATCGCCCGGGGGGAAGAACGCTGGCTCGAACTCAGCGAGCTGGCCGCTTGATCAGCGGGGGAGCACATTCCCCGGCCGCCCCCGGCGCTGACCCGTAGGGTGGAACCCACATGATCCGGTCGCCGACGGCCGGCCTTCTCATGAACTCCATCGACGAGCACATCCTCAAGGATCAGACCGAGATCGAATCGGCCAAGGCCATCGGAAACGAGGCCAAGGTGCGCCACCTCGAAGCGGAGCTCAGGTCTCTCGAGGAGTACAAGTCGCACCATCCCGAAGATCAGCACGACCCCAATTCACTCGAGGTCTATTGCGACCTCAACCCCGAAGCCCCCGAGTGCCGGGTCTACGACGACTGAGCCCCGGCGGTTGAGCCGCGATCCCGTCCACCGGGCCGGGGGGTGCCGCTTGGCACCGGAGGCTCAGCTGAGGCCGAGCTCCCCCCAGACGGCGGCCAGCAGTTCGTTGAGACCCCGGCGAGTGACCGCGGAGAGCAGCAGCACTGGTCTGTTCCAGGCCTGCTGGAGCCTGAGCTGTCTGCGGTCGATCTCCTCCGAATCCAGCAGTTCCACCTTGCTCAGGGCCACCAGCCTGGGGCGCTGATCCAGCCCGTGGCCGTAGGAGGAAAGTTCCCGCTCCACCACCTGCAGGTCCGCCACCACGTCCTCGCAGGAGGCGTCGATGAGATGGACCAGCAGCCGGGTCCGCTCGATGTGTCGCAGGAAATCGTGGCCCAGTCCTGCCCCCTGGGCCGCCCCGGCGATCAGGCCGGGGATATCGGCGAACACGGTGCCATCGCCGCTGGGCCGGCGCACCACGCCCAGGTTGGGCACCAGGGTGGTGAAGGGGTAGTCGGCAATCTTGGGCCGCGCCGCCGAGAGCGCGCTGATCAGGGTGCTCTTGCCGGCGTTGGGCAGACCGATGATCCCCACCTCCGCCAGCAGCTTGAGTTCGAGCTGCAGCTGGAGCTCGCTTCCCTCCCGGCCCTCGGTGAACTTCTCGGGCGCCCGGTTGCGGTTGCTGAGGTAGTGGGCGTTGCCGAGTCCGCCCCGCCCGCCGGAGGCCACCCGCAGTCGATCGCCCGGATCGGTCAGATCGCCCAGCAGTTCCTCGCTCTCCTGAACCCGCACCTCGGTGCCACAGGGCACCCGGATGACCAGATCCTCTCCGCTGGCGCCGGTGCAGCGGTTCGGACCGCCGCGCCGACCGTCCGGCGCCTCGAACAGTCGCTTGAACTTGAAATCCAGCAAGGTCTGCAGGTTGGGATCGGCCTCGAGCCAGACCGCCCCACCATGGCCGCCGTCGCCGCCGGAGGGACCGCCGGCCGGCACGTATTTCTCGCGGCGGAACGCCATGATGCCGTCACCGCCTCGGCCCCCACGGACCGCGATGCGGGCTTGATCAATGAACTGCAAGGGAGAACGGCGGGGCCCGGGCCGGAAGGAGAGCCAACCCTAGGATCGGCCCGTCAGAGGCCCGAACTTGGCAGAGGTTCGCTTCGAACAGGTCAGCAAGACCTTTCCGCCCCGCCGGGGGAGCCCGGCGGTGCAGGTGTTGCGCCAGCTCGACCTGGCGGTGGGCGACGGTGAGTTCCTCGTGTTGGTCGGACCCTCGGGTTGCGGCAAGAGCACCCTGCTGCGCATCCTGGCCGGCCTGGAATCCCCCAGCAGCGGAGAGGTGGTCGTGGGGGATCGGGTCGTCACCAGGCTCCGGCCGGCCCAGCGCAACGTGGCGATGGTCTTCCAGAGCTATGCCCTCTATCCCCACCTGAGCGTCGGCGACAACATCGCCTTCGGCCTGCGCCGCAGCCGGGCCCGCAGCGCGCCGCAGCAGCTGCAGGATGCCCTGCACCGGCTCAGCCGCCGCTGTCCCGCCCCCTTTCAGCTCCGTTCGCCCCGGGAGGAGCGGATCGAGGCGACTGTGCGCTCAGTGGCCGATCAGCTCGAACTCTCGGCCCTGCTGGACCGGCTGCCGAAGGAGCTCTCCGGCGGCCAGAAGCAACGGGTGGCCCTCGGCCGCGCCATCGCCCGCCAGCCGGCGGTGTTTCTGATGGATGAGCCGCTCAGCAATCTCGACGCCAAGCTGCGCACCGGCACCCGGGCCCAGATCGTGGCGCTGCAGCGGCAGCTCGGCGTCACCACGCTTTATGTCACCCACGACCAGGTGGAGGCGATGACGATGGGCCATCGGATCGCCGTGCTGAACCAGGGGCGGCTGCAGCAGCTGGGGTCCCCCATGGAGCTCTACGCCCATCCGGCCAACCTGTTTGTGGCCCAGTTCATCGGCAGCCCACCGATGAACCTGCTGCCCGTCCTGCAGGTGGGAGGCGATCAGATTCAGCTGGGCAGCCGGCGGTTCCTGGTTGAGGGGCCGAAAGCCCTGGCCCTGGCCGCCCACGCCCAAGCCCGCCCCGACGCCGACAGGGGCGCCGGCTCCCTCACCGCCGGCAGGTTGCGGTTGGTGGCCGGCCAGACGGTTCATCTGGAGATCGATCCGCTCGGCTGGCAGTTCTTCGATGACGGCGGCAACGCCCTGGCCGAGCCGGCGCCGCTTAAGGAGGACCCGGCCCGGGTGGTGCTGCCCGAGCTGGGCTGAGCGTCTCCGGGCTCGGCCGGGCTCCAGGGATCACTTCGGCCAGATCACGCTGCAGCCCTGCCCGCCGTCCCCCTGCTCGGCATCGCTGACCCGCTCCACCCAGGGGACACCGGCCAACCACTGGCGCAGGCCCCGCTTCAGCTTGCCGGTGCCGATGCCGTGGATCACCCACAGGGGTCCGCGGGCGTTGCGGAGTTGCTCCTCCACCAGCGCCTCGGCCTCGTGGACCCGCAGACCCCGCACATCCACCGTGTTGCGATCGGTGCGCACCTGAGGTCCCATCGCCCCCAGGCGGGCCCCGCCGGCACGCACCTGAATCGCGGGCCGCGCCGGGTCGGGGGGGAGCGGCTTCTCCCCCTGCAGGCTTTCGATGGCCTCAAGGCCCGCGGTGAGGCGAAGCACGCCACAGCGCAGGCTGATCTCCCGGCCGTCGGGGCTGATGGCGAGCACTTCGGCCGCCTTGCCCAGGGAAAGGAGGCGGATGCGCTCCCCCACTGACGGCCTCCAGCCGTTGTGCTGGCGGCGCTCGGGCCTGGGCCGGTGCTCCACCTCCAGCGCCTTGAGTCGTTGCCCCGCCTGCCGGGCGCTCTCTCCCCCCTGTACCCCCTGCCGAAGCCGGTGGATGATGCGGCGCACCTCCTGCTGGCCGTCGCGGATCGACTGCTCCAGCTGACGCCGCCTCTGCTCCTGCAGTTCCGCCGACTGGCTCTGCTGCTGCCGCCAGCGCTCCAGCAGCTCCTCGTGCAGCAGCTCGGTACGGGCCAGCAGGGCCGCCGCCTCCTCGGCCGCCTCCTGCTGGCGGCGTCGCTGCTCCTCCAGACCGCGGATCACCTGGTTCAGCTCTCCATCCCCCCGGGGGGCGAGCAGGTCCGTGGCGGCCCGAATCACGCCCGGCTCAAGCCCCAGCCGGGTCGCGATCGCCAGGGCGTTGCTGCGCCCCGGGATGCCCCACTGCAGGTGATAGGTGGGAGACAGGCTGTCGGCATCGAAGGCCACGGAGGCGTTCTCGAAACGGTCGTCCCCGTACTTGAGGGCCTTCAGCTCTCCGAAATGGGTGGTGGCGATCGTCAGCCGGGCCCGCTCGGCCAGATGGCGCAGCAGGGCGATGGCCAGGGCGGTGCCTTCGGCGGGGTCGGTGCCGGCCCCCACCTCGTCCAACAGCACCAGGGTGGCCTGGGGCGGTGGCTCCGGGGGCGTCTCCCCCTCGGGCAGGGCCGCCAGGATCCGGGCGATGCGCCGCACATGGCCACTGAAGGTGGAGAGGTTCTGCTGGAGGGACTGCTCATCCCCGATGTCGGCGAGCACCCGGGCACACCAGGGCAGGCTGGGCGTGCCGCCGCAGGGCAGGAAGAGGCCGGCGCGGGCCATCAGGGCAGCCAGCCCCACGCTCTTGAGGGTCACTGTCTTGCCGCCGGTGTTGGGGCCGGTGATCGCCACCACCCGCAGGCTGCTACCGACCGTGATGCTCACCGGCACCACCGGCGGGCCGCCCCCACGCCGCTCCTGCCAGAGCAGCAGGGGATGGCGCAGATCCTGCAGCAGGAAGGGGCCATCTGACCGCTCCGCCAGCTCGGGGCGGACCGCCCCCAGCCAGCGGCCGTAGCGGGCCCGGGCGAGGGCGAGATCGAGGCTGGTGAGCACGTTCTGCAGCTGATCGAGTGCTTCGGCCTCCTCGGCGACCCCGTCGCTGAGCGCAGCCAGAACCGCCAGCTCCAGCTCCCTCTGCTGACCCTCCAGGGCCCGCAGGCGGTTGCCGAGGGCGATCACCGTCTGCGGTTCGACAAACACTGTGCTGCCGGAGGCGGAGCTGTCGTGCACCAGGCCGGGAAGCCCGGAGAGCGCCACCGCCTTGACCGCCAGAACCGGCCGACCGTTGCGCTCCGAGATCAGCCTGTCCTGCAGCAGGGCGCCATGGCGGCGCATCAGCTCCTGCAGCCGTTCACGCCGCTGCTGACGCAGCTCCAGCCGCTGGCGCCGCAGGTCCGCCAGCTCCCGGCTGGAGCGGTCCGCCACCCGGCCTCCCTCCTCGAGGGCGAACCGGAGGCGTTGCTCCAGCTCCGGCAGGGTGCGCAGATCCCGCAGCAGGCTGCTGCAGACCGGGCGGAGATCGGGGTCCTCGATCTGACGCCGCAGCCGCCGCGCCGCCGCCAGGATGGCGGCCACCTCCAGCAGATCCTCGCCAGCCGCCGTCCCCCCCTTGGCGCAGTGCCGCACCGTGGGGGCGATGGCGCCGACGCCCTGGAAGGAGAGCCCCCCCTCGATCTGGCCGTCGAGGCCGAGCAACTCGGTGGTTTCCGCCAGAAGCCTCAGGGTCTCGCCCCGGTCGGAGGGCAGGGGCAGGGCCCGGCAGCGGGCGGCCCCGGCCGCGGTCCCGGCGAAGCTGGCCAGATGCTCCCCCAGCCGCGGCCACTCCAGCAGCTCCAGGGTTTCCGCCTCGATCGCCGCGGGGGTGGCGCCGTCGCTCACATGGGCTCCGCTATCGGCGGTGGAGTCGGTGCGCCCCGGAAGGGAATCGGAGCGGCTCCGACGTTGGAGGGGATGCCGCCGGCCGGTTCGTGGAGGACCTCGAGCCAGTTGCCTTCCGGGTCCTGCAGATAGAAGGACGCGGTGCCGTCGCGATGGTCATGGACCGGTCCGACACGGTGGCCGCCGGCCTTCAGCTGACCATGCATCCGCTCGATCGCGTCGCGGTCGCGGAAGTGGAAGGCGAAATGGGGCCCCGCCACCGTGTAGGCGGGACTCAGCAGGGCGATGCCGTCCCCGTGATCGGGCGACTGCAGATAGGCCCAGTCCTCGGCGTCCCAGGTGAGCCGCAGGCCCAGGCTCAGATAGAAGGCCTTGGCCCGGCCCAGATCCTGTACCCGCACGGCCACGTGGCCCAGACGGGGCGGGATCTCCCCTGGCGTCACCGGGATGGTCATCGCGGTCATGGACCTTCTCTGGCCCCATTGTGAACGGCGCGAGGAACAGGGCGCGGGCAGGAGACCTCTGCGCGCTCAGCCCTGCCGCAACCAGCGGGCCGCCTCGCAGGCGTGGTAGGTGAGGATCAGATCGGCCCCAGCCCGCTTGAAACAGAGCAGGGTCTCCAGCACCACGGCCCGTTCATCGATCCAGCCCCGTTCCGCCGCCGCCTTGACCATGGCGTACTCACCACTGACGTTGTAAGCGGCGATCGGCAGCTCCGTTTCCCCCCGCAGCCGATGAATGATGTCGAGGTAGGCGAGCCCGGGCTTGACCATGAGAATGTCGGCCCCTTCCTGCTCATCGAGCAGGGCTTCAGTGAGTGCCTCCCTGGCATTGGCGGGATCCATCTGGTAGGTGCTCTTGTCGCGGGGAATCGGCTTGCCGCTGCCGGGGCGGGGAGCGGAATCGAGCGCTTCCCGAAAGGGGCCGTAGTAGGCGGAGGAATATTTGGCGGTGTAACTGATGATGCCCACTTGATCGAATCCCTCCCCATCGAGGGCTTCCCGGATCTCCCCGACTCGCCCATCCATCATGTCGCTCGGACCGATCAGATCGGCACCGGCCCTGGCCTGGGCCACCGCCTGGCGGCAGAGAATCGCAACGGTGTCATCATTGAGCACCACGCCCTGTTGACTGACGATGCCATCGTGCCCATCACAGGAATAGGGATCAAGCGCCACATCGGTCATGATCGTCATCGACGGATATTCCTGCTTCAGTCGACGGATCGCCCGGGGAATCAATCCTCCTTCGTTAAAACATTCAGCGCCATCTTCGGTCTTGAGACCATCAGCCACCTTCGGGAACAGCACGACGCAACGAATGCCCAGATCCAGGGCTCGACCCACTTCGTCCACCAGCCCGTCCAGGCTCCAGCGGAGGGCACCGGGCATGGCCTCGATCGGCTCGTTGCTGGCCCCCTCATGCACGAACAGCGGCAGGATGAAATCAGCGGGATCAAGGGAAAATTCGCGCACCATGGCACGCAGGGAAGCGGTGCGCCGCAGCCGGCGCGGACGGTAGGTGAGCTCCATGCAGTCAATGGCTGTGGGGTGATCCTAAAGCGCGGGCAGGCTCCACCTTCCTGGCCGGAGCCCCGGCCGCCCGGGGCCGAATCCGGGCCGTGATCGACCGGGATCACAGCAGCCACACAAGGAGCTTGATCCCAACGAAGCCGGCGAGAGCCACCCCCTGGACAAGCGCATCCACCCTGTTGATCCGGATCAAGGCGGTGGACCGGGCCTCCTCCCCCCCATTCGCCTCCAGATTGGAGCCCCAGAGGAACAGCACGACCAGCACCAGGAACGCCAATAGGGGCAGGCGTAGTGGTCGTCCGGAAATGTCAGGTACCTCAGCAGGGGCCGTTCAGCCTTGCAGGACTGCTGCAGAAGAAAGATCAGGGTCACCCGGGGAAGGATCCAGGTCACGAAGCTGGCGAACACATCCCTGCGCATTACCACCTTGACGGCCAGCTGGAAACCATTCGAATCACCTTGATCCTGGCCTAAATTATCACCCTATAGGTGATCAAAAGTGGCCATCTTCACAGACTAGAGATCGCAACTATTGCTGGCTGGAAACGACCAAACCAGGCAATTCGAAGGGCTTTAATCCGACAACAACACACGTTTCATCCGCTGAGGAATGAACAGCTCGGGCTCGATCTCCCGCAGCTCTGGCAAGCTCAGACGCTCAAAAAGAATTGCCGAAGATCGACGTCAGGAATGTCGAATCAACTGAGCGAGGAAACAGCTGATGATCACGATGATTGGGCCGTTGGGTCGGCTTCGGTGTTTCCGGTTGAATCGATGCAGGCCAGCCCATCCCCTCCCCTGGTTGGTGATTTCACCGTTGTCGAGGACGCTGCGGGATTCCTGCTCGAGCGTGCATTGCACCCACCCGGAGCCAGTCCAGCCAGTCGAACCCTTCAGCGATGAATGTGCGCTCGCGCTGCAACAGGCCGTGCGGATTCTCAATGTCGGCACTCCCCTGCACGCTCAGGGCCCCGGGTCGGGCTCTTCCCCCGTCCGGGAGGCCCGATGAACATTGACAGGGAGAGGCCGTCGAGCAGAAGAACCAGCCCCGTCGAGGGCTTCGAGCCGGTCACGGTGCGGGGCTCCTTAAGCCGGAGACTTCCCGGCTGTCGGGGATCATGCCGGGGGAGGGGGTGAGGCGCGCTCAGAGGGAGGCGGCCTTGAGCCATTCCTGGCGCGGATCACGGCTGCGGGCGGCGCGCAGCTTCTCGAGCAGGTCGCGCTCGGTCGCACTGAAGCCGTCAGGCAGGCTCAGGGTCAGGCTCAGCAGCAGATCGCCGCGACCCTCCTTGCCAGGCCACCCCTTTCCCTTCAGCCGCAGGCTCCGACCCAGGGCCACTCCGGCCGGCACCTGCACCGTGGCATCCCCGTCAGGGGTGGCGACGCGGACCTCGCCGCCGAGCGCCAGCTCATCGAGGCTGAGCGGCAGTTCGGCCCGCAACTGATCACCATCGAGCTTCCAGATCGGATGCTCCTGCACCTGAAGGTTCAGGTAGAGGTCACCGCGCCGGCCAGTTCCAGGCTGAAGATTGCCCTTCCCCTTCAGCCGCAGACGACTGCCGTTCCGTACCCCGGCGGGAATGCGCACCTGCACGCGCTCCTCATTCACGGCCAGGGTGCGCTCACAACCCCGGAAGGCCTCAGCGAAGCTCAGGCTGATCGTGGCGTCGGCGTCAAGATTGGCGACTCCGGACCGGCCGGCACCGCTGGCCGGTCCGGCAAAGCCGGAACCGAACCCTGCCGGAAAACCGCCGGAGAAACCGAAACCGGACGGAGCGCCGGAGAAGCCACCTGCCTCCGCCGCCCCACCGAAGCGACCGAGCAGATCGTTGATGAAATCATCGAAGTTTCCGTAGCGGCCGAAATCCACATCAAAGCCGGGGGCCCCGCCGGAGCCGCCTGCCTGGCTCCAGTACTGCCCGTACTGCTCGTAGCGGCGACGTTTGTCGGGATCGGAGAGCACTTCATAGGCCTCGCTGATCTCCTTGAAGCGGGCCTCGGCCGAAGCATCACCCGGATTGACATCCGGGTGATATTGACGGGCCAGCTTGCGAAAGGTGCGCTTCACCGTGTCGGCATCGGCGCCGCGCTCGACGCCCAGCACCTTGAAGTAGTCGCGATAGCCGTTGGCGCTCATCGAGGCAGGGTCATCGGTCTGGGCGATCAAGGCCGGATCCCTCCAGTGTCCCAGTCCCCGGCCCCGGCTGCGATGGTGGCAGGGGGCGGAAGCCCGAACGCCGGGCACCCTCCCGGGCCAAGGCGCCTACGCTCAGGCCTTCCGCTCTCCCTCCACGATGGCCAGCGCCGCGCCAGCCCGCCTGCGGCCCCGGGGCCGAAGCATCAGCCTGCTGCTGGGGTTGGCGCTGGGTCTGCTGGGCCCTGGATCCGCAGCCCGAGCGGTGGCTCTCGATCAGGCCAGCCAACCGGTGGCGGGAAGACTGGGGGAGGCCGTGAGCCCGTCCACCCAGGGGCAGCTGGCGCTGGTGGAGCATCTGAACATGGTGGGGGCGATCTTCTACGGAGCCTGGTGGTGCCCCCACTGCTTCCACCAGAAGAATCTGTTCGGCACCGAAGCGGGAGCGCGGTTGCCCTACGTGGAGTGCGACCGGGACGCGGCCGGCCGGCAGCGCTGCCAGGACGCCCAGATCCGGGCCTACCCCACCTGGGAACTCAACGGCGAGAAGCGGGAAGGGGTGCTCAGCCTGGAGGAACTCACCACCTGGAGTGGCTTCGGCACACCGATGCCGTGATCACCACCTGCGAATCCTGATCGATCCCGCAGGGCGGCAGTGGGATCGTGATGGGGAGTGAATTCAACCCACCGACGCCTTCGGATCCAGAAACATCCACACGCCGGTGCCGTGGCACTCAATCACGTCCCAGTTGGTGAGGGCCCCATCGGAGCCATCCGAGCGAAGGCCATCCGCTGCCTGAGCCGGGGCCGCGGCCTGGGAGATCTGTTGCTTCTGCTGGTGCTGGGTGGAACTGGTATGGACTGTCATGACGGCATCGGTTCTGGGTCCGTAAGGCTTGTCTAGGCGGAGAGGAACGGGAGTGACCAGCAGCGAGAGATATGTCGCAAGGTGGTCACGAAATCGCAACACGGCCTCCATGAATGTTCAGAGTGGACCAACAACAAGGGCGGCGGTGGTGGGGCCCCGGAGCCAATCGGGGAAGCTGTGATCGATGGCCAGGGCTCGCCGGTACGCCCTCCAATCCAGGCTTCCTTCATGGTCGGAGGAGGATGGAATCGGGTGTGACCCGGGGATCAGATCTGCATCATGAATTACGGGGTTTTTCTAGTGGATCCAGATGTAGGTGTTCTCGGCTTCAACCTCCGTATCGACAGTCACCATCGACGGCTGACCTTCCGAAGGGTGCCTGCGGCCCGGGAGGAGCGGACCGGCGACGGGGGAGCGGCCGGGGATGGGGAGTGCCCGTCAGAGGCCCAGCCTCACGAAGAAGTTGGTGGTTTCGCCCCGCGTTGCGAAGCCATCGGTGTTGGCATCAATCTGGCGGAACCGATCACGAGCCGGCCGCTGGAATTCCACCAGTTCGATCTGATCATCCTCGTTCCGGTCGAGACTGTCGAAGTAAAGTATCGAAAGATCATCAATTCCCTGAGCACTCAGTCGCTTGGCCGCAGCCTCGGGAAGGTTGGCACGGAAAACAGCACGAACCTCCTCCAGGGTAATCACGTCATCCTGATTGGTATCGATCTGTTTGAACTTCTCGCTGCGATCCGCCAACACCTCCTCCTCCGACACCCTGCCATCGGCGTTGCTGTCCTGTTCCAGATAGACCGTGACGGAATCCGTAACGCTGTTCTCATTCGCCTCACCGGGAGCCGCGTGGCCCGCCGTGTCAAGAATCAGTCCCAGACAGGTGGACAACACGATGGCAATGATGTTTGCGGATGAAATCAGACGCATCGGCTTGGTTAACTGGGTAAACGTTGTGACTCCAAGAAACGCTAATCGATGCTGTCGGAACAGGCAATCCAGGCGGCGCCCGGGGCGGGTCCGGGCTCGCCGCGCCGGCTGGGGGAGGCTGGCGGAACTCGCTCCCCGCTCGCTCCGATTCAGCGAAAAGGGGCCCTTCCAGGCCCCATGGGTCATTTGGGTGATAAGGCTGACCTACCCCATCTCCCTATTGGAGTCAGGCGGCCACAGGGGCGGGCTGACGGGAGAAACGAACGATGTTGTTCGCTGTTACGGGTTTGCTCTGACCGAGCAGGCTTCAGTCACTCTCCTCATACCCCGTCGAAACCATTGCAGCCCCGGGGGGTCCTGCCGAAGGGCAGGAGCCATGGAGCTGAGCGGAATCGAACCGCTGTCCGAAGCACCGGTGTGAGCCACCTAGTCCGCCCGAAGACGGACCTCACCATCATGGCAGTCCCCCCGCCTGGCGGCTCCGACCCGGCAGGGTGGGCATGACCGAACCCGACTGTCGTGTCCCGCTGCCCATGAGCGCCCCCCTGGCCTGCATCGCCGTGGTCCCGCCCGGGCTCGAGCAGGAGGCGGCGGCCGAACTGACGGCCCTCGGAGCGGAGGCGGTGCAGCCCCTGCGGCGGGCTGTGGCCTTCCGTTGCGACCGTGCCGGTCTCTACCGGCAGCACCTGCAGAGCCGGCTTCCCTTTCGCATCCTGAGGGAACTGGCCCGTTTCCCCTGCGCGGGTCCACGGGATCTGTACGAGGCTGTCCAACGGGCAGCCGACTGGGAGCGCTGGCTGCCGCCCCAGCGCAGCTTCCGGGTGGAGGTGAGCGGCAGCGCCCCCGGACTGGGCCACAGCCACTTCACCGCCCTGCAGGTGAAGAACGCCCTTGTGGATCTGCAGCGCAGCTGCTGGGGCGAGCGCTCCTCGGTGGATCTGGTCGATCCGGACCTGTCACTCCACCTGCATCTGGGACGGGGCGCGGAGGGGCGGGGCCTCCAGGGGGTGCTGAGCGTCGACGGCGCCGGCGCCAGCCGGCACCGGCGGGGCTGGCGGGCCGCCGTGGGGCTGGCCCCGCTCAAGGAGAACCTCGCCAGCGGTCTGATCGCCCTGACCGGTTGGGACGGCCGGGTCCCCCTGGTCGATCCCCTCTGCGGGTCCGGCACCTTGCTGATCGAGGCGCTCTGCAGGCTCCAGGGCCTGGCACCGGGCCTGGAGCCCGGCACCACCCGGCCGCGACCGGTCCCACTCCAGCGCTGGCCGGACTTCGATCCCGGCCTCTGGGAGCTTGAGGTGACCGCCGCGGCGCACCTGGCGATCGAGGCCCGGGCCCGGGCTCCGGTCGATGGAGCCTGGCCGTCGGTGCTGGGGCTTGAACACGACCCCGTCGTGCTGAACCAGGCCCGGGGCAACGCGGAGCGTGCCGGAGTGGGTGAGCATCTCCACCTGCAGCAGGGGGACTGCCGCGAGCTGGTGCCACCGCCCGGACCGGGACTGATCGTCTGCAATCCCCCCTACGGTGCCCGTCTCGGGGAGGATGAGGATCTCGAAGCGCTCTATACCGGCCTGGGCACCGTACTCAAGGAGCGTTGCTCCGGCTGGACCCTCTGGCTGTTGAGCGGCAATCCAGAGCTCACCGGCGCTCTGCGCCTGAAGGCCAGCCGACGCATCCCGATCAGCCATGGGGGCATCGACTGCCGCTGGCTGCAGTACGTCATTCGCTGAGCGGGTCCTCCCCGCCCGCATCAATGGCCCGCAGCACCTCCTGGGTGTGCCGGGCCAGCAGCGCCAGGATCAGCTCGAACAGGATCCGTTCCGTGCGCTCCAGATCCTCCTCGGCGTTGCTGTAGCCATTGGTGAGCTGCTCCACCATCAGGGCGCTCGGGGGGAGGCTCAGCACCAATGCCAGCAGCAGCACCAGGCAGCCGCCCAGATAGGGACCGTCCTCGCCCTGAGCCTGCAGCCGTCCGACCCGATCACAGACCTCCTCGTATCCGATCCGCTGCAGGTGCCGGAACCCGCAGGCACAGCCTGTCTGCAGCCGCAGTTCCGCGCGCCACTCGGGCCCGAGCCCCTTGAGGCTGGAGCGGGAGGGCACCCGGCCCCGGCGCAGGGTCTCCCAGATCCCATCCGGGATCGGCAGGGTGGGAAGAACTTCGGGCAGGGCTTCGGGCAGCTCGTAGAGGTCAATGAGCATCTGGAACCAGAGCTCGCTCAGGGTCACGTCCTCGACCTGCCGCCCCTCCGGCTGGGGCCCCTCCAGATCAGACCCGGGTCCGCCGGGTTCGCCGGCCGCGTCCAGGTGACGGACATCGTCGAGCTGGGCTCCGGATCCCCCCGGGGCCTCCCGATGGTGCGTGCTGGGGAAGGGCCGGGGCGTCATGGAGGGGGGCGGTCAGCGCCCCAGCAGGGCACGGGTGGTCTTGCTGAGGCCGGCCGTGGTCTGGGGCAGATAGGGCCCCTTCACCAGCTGGCCGCCGATGCGCAGGAGGAAGCCGGCCACCAGCAGATCTCCCGCCAGCAGAACCAGCACCGCCTGGATCCATCCCCAGCCCAGGCTCAGATGGAGCCAGAGGGCCACCACCACCTGTCCCGCCACCATGGCCAGCAGCAGCAGGGTGAGGCCGGCGCCCAGCAGCAGGCCGCCGCTGATCAACCGGCGCTTTTCCCGATCGGCCTCCTGCAGGGCGATGCGCACATGCAGATCCATCACCGAGGTGACCAGGGCCGCCATCCGGCCGGCCGCCACCCGGCCCATCCCGGCGCCGGGGGAGCGTCGATCGACGCTCCGCTCCTGTTCGGATTCGCTCACGTCGAGCGCCGACCGGACCCGAGCAGCAGGCCGGCGATCAGCCCGACCGAGGCCGCCACACCGAGGGCGAGCAGGGGACGCTCGCGCACCGGCTTCTCGATGCGCGGGCGCAAGTTGGCGTTGAGCTCGTCGAGCAACTGCTCAAGCTGGGTCTCCAGGGGACCGATGCGGTCAGCCAGATGGCGGGTCCGATCGGAGGCCACATGGAACAGGTCCAGGAGCTGGGCCTGCACTCCGCTGGCGGTGCGGCCGGTCTGCTCGGCGATCACGGCGACCACGTCGTCGAAGCTGCCCCGCGTGGCCTCCAGGGTGTCGCGGGCCACCTGGGGCCACTCCCGCTGGATCGTCGGGAGGAGCGCCTCGAAACGCTCCCGAAACCGATCGTGACTGATGGCCTGGGTTTCCGGTTCCATGGTCTGCTGGTCTGCGTGGGGCGGTTCTTCCAAGGTAGGGAAGGGCTTGAGATTGTCAGCCGCTTCGCTAGCTTTTGCGTGTTTCGCGCCGCACGCGGGCCTGTTGGTTCACATCAATCAGGTCGAACTGAGTCAGTTCAAGTCATTCGGCGGGTCCATGGCGATCCGCCTGGAACCGTCCTTCACGGTGATCACCGGTCCGAACGGCTCGGGCAAGAGCAACATCCTGGACGCGGTGCTGTTCTGCCTGGGGCTGGCCACCAGCCGCGGCATGCGGGCCGAGCGGCTGCCCGACCTGATCAACAGCGCCACGCTCCGCCAGGGCAAGGCGGCGGAAACCGTGGTGAGTGTTCGCTTCGACCTTGGCGCGTGGCAACCCGACGCCGCCGAAGCCGGGCTTGAGGAACCCGACCAGGGCCCCTGGATCCAACCCGGCCAGCGGGAGTGGACCGTGACCCGACGCCTGCGGGTGGCCCCCGGCGGCACCTACAGCACCAGCTACAGCGCCGATGGCGTGCCCTGCACCCTGCAGCAGCTCCAGACCCAGTTGCGCCGCCTGCGGGTGGACCCGGAGGGCAGCAACGTCGTCATGCAGGGCGATGTCACCCGCATCGTCTCGATGAGTGCCCGCGACCGGCGGGGTCTGATCGATGAGCTGGCCGGGGTCGCCCTCTTCGATTCCCGCATCGAGCAGACCCGGGCCAAACTCGATGAGGTCCACAACCGGCAGGAGCGCTGCCGCATCGTGGAACAGGAATTGCTGGCGGGCCGCCAGAAACTCGAACGCGACTGCGCCAAGGCCCGTACGTATCAGGAGCTGCGCCAGCGGCACCAGCTCGGCCGCCTGCAGGAGCAGGTGCTCGATGTCGAGCAGAGCCGCCTCCACCTCGCCGAGCGGCGGCAACGCCTTCATGACCTTGCCCGCCAGGAGGAGGTCGATCGGCTCGCCATCCGCAGCGGCGAGCAGGCCCTCGTCCAGGCCGCCGCCGAGCTCGAGGCCCTGCAGGCGGAGGTGAAGGCCCTGGGTGAGGACAGCCTGCTGGCGGTTCAGGCGGAGCTGGCCGGGCTCGACGCCAGCGGCCGGGAGCTGGCCCGGCAGGCCGAACGGCAGCAACAGGAGGCCGAAGCCCTGCAGGGGCAACGCCAGGCCCTGCAGCGGCGCCATGGCGACCTGCAGCGGGAGCGTCTTGAGCTCAGTGGCGACGCCGATCCGGCGGGGGACCTGGAGCAAGCAGAACAGGCCTGCCGTTCGGCCGAGGCCGCCGTGGAGCTGTCACGGCGGCGCCTGGGAGAGGTGGCTGGTCGCTCGGGAAGCTGGCTGGAGGAGCAGAAACAGCGCAGCCAGCGTCGCCAGGAGCTGCAGGCGGCGATCGCCCCGCTCCAGGCCGAGCAGCAGCAGCTGGCCGAGCGGTTGCGGCAGGCCCGGGAACGGCTGGCGGAGCTGGACGGCGAACTGGCCCTCGATCAAGGCGCTGACCAGCAGCAGCAGGAACGGCTGCTGGAGCTGGATCAGTCCGCCGCCGCCACGGCGGCGGAGCTGGAGCGATGGCAGGAGCAGGCCCGGCAGCTGGCCGAGGACCTCGCCCTGCAACAGCGGACCCGCAGCCGGCTGGAGCAGGAACAGATGGGCCTGGAACGGGAGATCGCCCGGATCGAAAGCCGCCGCGACACCCTTCTGGAAAGTCGGGGGACCGGCGCCCTCCGCCTACTGCTGGAATCGGGACTGGGGGGAATCCACGGCCCGGTGGCCCAGCTCGGGGAGGTGGACGACCGCTGCAGGCTGGCCCTGGAGGTGGCCGCCGGCGCACGCCTCGGCCAGGTGGTGGTGGATGACGACGGGGTCGCTGCCCGGGCCATCGAGTTGCTCAAGGCCCGGCGGGCCGGCCGCCTCACCTTTCTTCCCCTCAACAAGATCGGCTCCGGGGGCAGCCGGAACACGGCCGCCCTGGAGCGGGGCCGGGCCGGCCGCTCCGGCGGTGGGAGCGGCCTGGTGGGCCGGGCCGTCGAGCTGATCCGCTTCGAGCCGCTCTATGGCGAGGTGTTTCGCCATGTCTTCGGCGACACCCTCGTCTTCGAGGACCTGGCCAGCGCCCGCCGGGAGCTGGGCCGCTGCCGTTCGGTGACCCTGGAGGGGGAGCTGCTCGAGCGCAGCGGCGCCATGACCGGCGGCAGCGTGCAGCAGCGCTCCGGCCAGCTGGGTTTCGGCCGCGCCAGTGAGCAGGACGAGGCCGAACCGCACCGGCGCCGCCTGCTGGAGCTCGGGGAGAGCCTGGCCGCCGGCCGACGCCGGGAAGCCGATCTGGGCCGGCAGCTGGAGCAGCGCCAACCGCTGCTGCAGGAGGGACAGCAGCGCCTGGCCGCCCTGGAGGCCGAGCGCCGGGCGGGCCGTCAGGCGCTCACGCCCCAGGCCCAGCGGCGGGACCAACTGCGCGAACAACGGGGCAGGATCGCCGCCGGCCTGGAGAAGGATCAGCGACGCCAGGGGGAGCTGGAGGCTGGCCTAGCGCCCCGGCTGGAGCAGCTGGCCGCGCTGGAGCTCCAGGAGGCCGGCGCCCAGTCCTCGCACGACAGCCACCGCTGGCAGGGGCTGCGGCAGGAGCTCGAAGCCGCCGATCAGCATCTCACCTCCGCCCGCCGAAGCCGGGACGGCCTCCTGGCCAACCAGCGGGAGCGGGGTCTGGCGGCCGAGCGCCTGGGCCATCAGCTTGAAGCCCTTCAGGGGGAAGAGCGCCGGCTGCTGGCCGCGGTCGAGGCCCTGGCGGAAGTGCACCGCGTGCGGCGTCGGCAGCACCAGGAGGAGCAGGAGCGCCGCACCGCCCTGGAGACCCGGCAGCGGGAACTCCAGCAGCGCTTCGGCGAGCGCCGGCGCGCCCGCGACACGGCGGAGGCCCGCCTCGCCGCCGAACGCCAGGCGTCGCAGACCCGGCAATGGGAGCTGCAACGGCTCGGGGAGGAGCGCCAGGCCCTAGCCGAGGAGGAGCGATCCCTGCAGCTGCGCCTGGAGGCGATGGAGCGGGATCTGCCCGACCCGCTACCGACCCTCCCGGAGGAGGTGCGCCAGGCCGGCCTGGAGGCCCTGCGCAGCAGCCTGCAGGACCTGCAACGACGCATGGAGGCCCTGGAGCCGGTGAACATGCTCGCCCTGGAGGAACTGGAGCAGCTGGAGGAGCGCATCGCCGAGCTGGCGGGGCGCCTGGAGGTGCTCTCCAGCGAGCGGGAGGAGCTGTTGCTGCGCATCGAAACCGTGGCCACCCTGCGCCAGGACGCCTTTCTGGAGGCATTCCGCGCCGTGGACGGCCACTTCCGCACGATCTTCGCGGGGCTCTCCGACGGGGAAGGCCACCTGCAGCTCGAGAACGAGGCCCAGCCCCTCGAGGGTGGGCTCACCCTGGTGGCCCACCCCAGGGGCAAGACCCTGCGCCGGCTGGCGTCGATGTCCGGGGGCGAGAAGTCCCTGACGGCCCTCAGCTTCCTGTTTGCGCTCCAACGCTTCCGCCCTTCCCCTTTCTATGCCCTCGACGAGGTGGACAGCTTCCTCGATGGGGTGAACGTGGAGCGGTTGGCGGCCCTGATCGCGAGCCAGGCCGATCAGGCCCAGTTCCTGGTGGTGAGCCACCGGCGACCGATGATCGCCGCCGCCACCCGCACCGTCGGCGTCACCCAGGCCCGGGGCGCCCACACCCAGGTGGTCGGGATGCCCGCCGCCGCCTAACCCGGGCCGGTGGGTCACAATGACCCCACTGCCCTCCCTTCGCCGACGCCCTCGCGGGTTCTGGCCTTTGACCTCCTCCATCCCCCCCTCCGTCGATCCCTCCGGGGC
>CAYGQY010000004.1:0-21357 GCA_964352195.1 uncultured bacterium | reverse complement strand
GCCCAAGCCTGCTGGAGCTGCGAGATCTCCACACCGAAATGGATGAGGCGGTGCTGGCCGCCTACGGCTGGAGCGATGCCCTCACCCAGGCGATCGCCGACAGCCCCCACCACACCCCCTGCGGCTTCGGCCTCGATTACCTCGACCTCGAAGACGACTTCCAGCTACCCGAGCAGCTGCAGGAGCGCATCGATGAGGGCAACCTGTTCTTCTGGGATGCCAACGACGCCCTCGATTTCCAGGGCCAACTGCGCGCAGCCGGCGCCGTCAAGGCCAAAAAGCGCCTCCCCTGGCGCTACCGCTGGCCCGATTCCGTCCGTGATGACATCCTCGCCAGGCTGCTGGCGCTGAACGCTGAGCGGTATGAGGAGGAGGTGGCGATGGGACTGCACAGCAAAGGGGCGAAAAAAACAGCTGGGGCACAACGAGGTCGGAAACCAAAATCCGATCCACCCAGAAATCAAAGCAGCTTTCAATTAGAGCCTGAACCCTTGCAGATGGACTTCAATCTGTCGGGAGGTCGCTAAATCAATGGCCAAGAGAAAGTTCCAACGCTTACTCGACAAGATCGCCAGGACGATCCTCAGGGTATTTCCTGACAATTCGGAACAGGCAGGGGTCAAATCCCGCGCGGGGGAGAAAGACCGCGCCCGCCAGGCGGCAGAAGCTGAGGCACAACGCCGTGCGCGGGAAGCAGAGGAAGCAAGGCTGGCCGCCGTTGAACGGTTGGCCCGTGAAGCCGCTTTTCAGAGACAGGCAGAAGTACAGCAGCAAAAAGAAGAGTGGGCTCGTCAGCAGGCCGAGGTCGAACGTCTCCGTCAACAGCAGGCCCAACAAGCCAAGGTAGAAGAACAACGCCGCACCCAGGCAGAACGGGCCCGTCAGGCGGCAGAAGCTGAGCGGCAGCGGCTGGAGCAGGAACGCCTGGCAGCAGAGGCCAAGGCGCAACGCCAGGCCGAGGAGGAGGAAAAGGCCCTCCTGCTCTCCAGAGAAGGCCTAGACAGTGGAACCGGTGATCAGTGGGCGCCAGACATCAAGGCACAAAGTGAACAGCTGGCTGATCAACGGAGCAACGATGAAAGCCCGCAGAATCAGCAAGATAGCCAAGTCGAACTAGAAGATTGGCAAAAGTGGAAAGAGGGGGATTGGAATCGATGCTTGCTACGATATTGCTTTCTTAGTCTCGGTGAATCAGACACGCGGATTGGAGTTCCTTCTTCCGTTGAAGATCTACGCTTTGCAGTCGGAGATCCCAAAGCCAATCCATCTGAACTTGCTGACGCTTTCGTCAAATCAATCATTAGCCAAGCAGAGAGGCACAACGCCAAGCCCGGCAGGCTCTTTACTAAACGCGCAGAGAACTGGAATCCCGATACTCCCCTAGAGCCGCCTTTCTTCGCCTTCCTTTGGGCAACGTGTCTGATCTCTCAGGGATATCCGAATCCCTATGAAACTGGTCAATTCCATATGCGCTATCTGCGTGTATTCGGGGCTGAACAGCGAAGCACATTCAAATCGCTGAAACTTGGCTGGGAGAAACTCTCACAATGGCTTGAGCAAGAAAAAGCACTCGGTGGCAAGGACCATCGCGAGCTGACGCTTCCTACGGAGCTTGGAAAGAGAACCAACATTGGCTACTCATGGTATCTGTCCTTTCCGAGCAGGAATGATAGGGCTGAGCTGGCATCAGTGATTCAGCAATTACTTGATGACGGGATCGCAATCGTGCCGACGACAGCACACGCACTATTCGCCATAAAGAGAAGTGGTCGATTTGGGGCTGAGTTTGCAAGAACACTGGACAAACAGATACGCGTAGCTGCCCACACTGGAGTTGTCGATGACTGGTTTGCTGGCATTATTGAGCATGAGTACAATCAGCTTCAATCCGCCACAGACACTACGCCGAGCACCGCAAGAAGAAGCGGTCGCCCTGGAAACCCTGATCTATCGCTTCAGCTCGATCTCGAAGATCCCAGTCGGATCACGGTTGTCCTACCAAGTCAGGAGCTAACCGGACTGGAGGAGAGCAACCAGTCGGTCACATTCTGCACCCTTGATCCTGTGGGAAGTGAGCATCCCTGGGACCCTAAGAAGGGCATCGTATCCATAGGTGAGGACGTCTGCCAGATTGTCACCGAAATGGTGCCTGTCTGGACCTGGAAGCTACGTAGTGGTTCCAGCAGCGGCTACACACTCAAACGCTGGAGCTGCGCAGGAATTGAGCATGGAGGCCATCCGATTCTCTGCTTCTGTGCCGAGAGTGGTCAGCGGATGTCGGGCAAATCAATCCTTAGTGCATCGTCGGAGGCATGGTTCTTTGCCCCGAAAAACCTTCAACCGTCACCGACTAAGTCTGTAGTGATCCTCGACGAGCTCCGCTGGGGTGTCAGTCTCAAGGGGTGGCGTGGATACCTTCTACGCTTGACGCAACCGAAGGCGGAGTTGCTCTGGCAAGGAGCCGATGAGAGCGGCCACCAGCAGACGTTTTCTCTGCCATGGTCGTTCTTGGCCAATGTGACTCCCGTTCTCAGGGGAAGCCTTATTGACATGAAAAAGAGGGCATATACGTCTTCACCATCACTCTGGATACCCCCACTAAGTGAGCCTGTTGAGCTCATACTGACTATCAAGGATCTCAGCACAAATCAGTTGGTTTCAGACACTTCAAATCTAGTTGAACTGCAGGCATCAGAAGCATGGACGGAGATTGATCTAACTGAATGCATTGAGTCCGAATCAAGATTCTCAATCCTTGTTCAACCTCAACAGGATCATCCGGAGCTCCCTGGCAGATGGAAAACGACATTTCAGGTCCATAAGCCCTTTGAGAATCGAGACGATAATGAACTCGTCGCCCCGTTACTAACATGCCTTCATAATGACAGAACTATATCTCGGCAAATGGATGCGGGGTTCCGCTCATTCTTCTATGAAGACATTAGTGACTTTTGGCTTGCGCGATGGCTACTGGAAAGAGTATGGCCCATGGAATCACTGGATCTTACCATAAGCAATGGCATTGTCTCCTGCCAGGACACTCTAATCGCTGATCATGAGGGAACCTTAGAAATCAGCGCAGCAGTCTACCGATACATGTTACAGGGCGAAGCCAACAGTATCTCAATCGCCGTACAACGTCAGGGTGAACAAAATTCCTTTGTGCTAGCCACAGCAGGTGATGAGGTGCAATCTATCCCCATAACAACCTCCACGACGACGGTTGCATTGCCCCCCCCAGATCCATCGCCTGCGTCGCCAAAGTCTTCGCCCTCACGAGGTCGGCCCGTGGATTTCGTGATTAACTTCCAACCTCGTTTTACAGGCAAGAATGCAAAGAAGCAGGTTGCCGACTTCACGAAGTATATGAAACAACTAATTGCAGAAGCTGGAATACCTTCGGAGGAGCTTCACCCACGGAACTTGGACAACGATGTATGGATCCGCGTAATGAATCAAGAGCATCTCTCAGAAATAGATGATTTACTTGAGGAAGCAGGGGAGATGTGTGGCTTCAAGATCCTAAAACAAAGGCGGAGGTAGGTCCATGCTGACATCGAAATCTCTTGAATCCGAGGTCATCACGATTCTCTCTTCCCATCGTTCGTCGACCAATCCTTCTGTTCCACGGGTTGTTGGTTTGACGGCTCTCCTTACGTATATCCAGCATCGGCTCAGCCCAAATGAGCCCGACCTTTCACGTGAAACGCTTGAAGAAGCTCTCGATCGCCTCGAGGCCAAGGGTGAGATCCTGTCTGCTCCAAGGCGTTCTTATTGCATGGCACGCCCCTTTGTAGTTGTCGGCGATGAGGGTTTGGAAGATGCCCTTTTTATTGGTGATAGAGCTTATTTAACGTCTGCTGCCAGTGCTCTTGAGACACGCATTGATAGCACCTCTCCAGCTATTCGCTCACGGCTACAATATAAACAGGCTCGTGAGAGGCTGAAATTGCATGGCATTGGGATTCTCAGGCTCGCCGACCTACAACAGCAATTGCCTTTGCCATCATTGCCAGCAGCACACAGGCTGCATACTCCTATGGCAGAGAGATCTCCATTCGATATCTCAGACCCTATCGATAATTACGCTCCAACCCTTAGCTTGTCACAAAGAGATCGATGGTACTCCTTGTCACGAGGCCAGTCACCAAGGTCTCCTCTATTCAGACTTCCGGATAAAAGCTACTTGTGGCTGGATGGTAAGGCCGTATTTAGCCTAGATAGATCGATAGCAGTCTTGTCGATGTTTTACCTGGATAAGGAAGCAGACTCACCAGCACTCGTACGTTGGGAAGAGACTTCGGGCATCCTTGATCTGACTGATATCTTCTTGCCTGTTGAGTACTGGAAGATCGTCTATAGCCTGTCGGAAGAGATTGATGGAGAGCCCCGCCGACGCTTCGTGAGAGCTCGCTTCAAAGACGCGATAGGAGCTACCTTCTTGCGACTTGGTATACCCCTCTGACTTGTTAACCATTCAAATGATCAACCAGATGCGCTCCCAAACTCTCGATGCAATCGCAGCCACGACGCAACCCCGCAGCACATTAATCCGGTATCTATTAGATGCATATCCACTTAAAGACCCCCACTTAAGGGCAGGTTTCCGCGAGCTACTGGAAGAGCCTGGCTGCATCACTCAAGAGCCTTATCTGGAAGGTACACAACCGTATAAGCCAGGCTGCACTCTACGCGATCTTGTTGAACGCGGATCTCTGCATCCCGGAGTTCTGCAGCTATTTCCACCTGACAGGAAGCTATACAGCCATCAGGAATCTGCCATTCGCAGTGCTGTTGATGGCAAGAATATAGTTGTTGTGACTGGCACGGGATCGGGTAAAACAGAGTGTTTTTCGATTCCGATGATTAACACTTTGCTTTCAAGTAAGGCGGCTGGAGTTCAGGTGCTGATTCTCTATCCGATGAATGCACTCGTCAATGACCAGGTGAAGCGTCTTCGCGTGCTGCTCTGTCGTCAGAACTCAGCTCAGCCTATTCGATTTGGATTTTATACCAGTCGTACCAAGAAGAAATCATCTGATGCAGAGGAATCGCTTCGTGATGAACTGGATGCAGCCGATCCAGACGAGCTGCGTGAGCTCCTTACAGACGAGCAGCGAAACGAATTGAAAAATGCGCGGCACTCCGATCTTGTCAAGGCAGCCCTTCAACGTATCCGACCTATCCAAGCTCTTTCACGAGAGGAGATCTGGGATAAACCTCCTCAGATTCTTGTAACTAACTATTCTATGCTCGAGCACATGCTCGTGCGCCCACGCGAGCGTTCAGCAATATTCGAACGCTCCAGTAATATGCGTATGGTTGTAGTGGATGAGGCACACACGTATAGTGGTTCGACGGGAAGTGAAGTAGCCATCCTGCTCCGTCGCTTCAAGGCAGCGGTAGGCGTTACTCAGCGCGGACAAATTCAAGGAATAGCCACCAGTGCTTCACTCGGAGACCTTTCCCTGCCTGAAACAAGCCAATCGATACTCTCTTTTGCATCGAACCTACTGGACGAAGAGTTTGGCGAGATTATCAGTGGCCAACGTACCGATATTGATGAACGATTGGGCAATCCATATTCGATCTCAGAAATTGGCTCCGATGAGGAAGTCTATGCCATTCTAGAGGCTCTAAATCTGCCGCTACACAGCACTTCAATCGATGATTGGCAAAACGAAATTATTGCTTTTGTGCCAAGCCAAGTGCTGGCTGAGTCGAGGCAAAAGGCCGAACTTCAAGAAGATCGTGGAGCCAGTGGAAGGCCACAAGACATAATTCATCGATATCTTTGGTTCGCTCTTCAAGGCCATCCACTGATCCATAGCCTCATCCGAATTCTTGATCACGGGCCGAAACCATGGCGAGAAGTTGCGCTTGACTCTCGTCTATGGAATATTCCGCGCAAGCTTGATGGCTCTATTCCTGTTGAAGAGAAGAATCGCTTTTACCAAGCCCTATCCAATCTGATTCAACTTGGCACTCGCGCACGACTTGCCTCTGATGAACTGCCCTTAGTTCCAGTTCGCTTGCATCTACTCTTCCGCAGTATTGAAGGGCTTTATGCATGCATCAATCCTAAATGTCCTGACTGCTGCCAGGATCCCTCAAGTGATCAGCCCAACATGTATGGAAGGCTGTACCTAAACAGTAAGAGTGAGTGTGAATCCTGCTCAGCTCCGGTCCTTGAGCTGACCAGCTGCCGAAAATGTGGAACGGCTTTTGGCACTGCGTATGCTCCCGACCATCGCCTCAAACCACGGCCACGTTCTCAGGAAGATGTAGAAGCAGAGTCCGTATATCTCCTATCACCGCGGGAGATCAATGCGATGTGTGATGATGAGGATAGTGGTGATGATGAAGACACCAGCCAAGAAGAGAATCTCTTGCCAGGAGGCTATGTTGTGGACTGGGCTTACCTCAGCAAGGATAGCGATACATGGCATCTTTCTGTTCAGCAGCAGAGTATGTCCCTTGGAAAGACTTGGCCACTTCGCTGGTATTCAAGACCTCCTAAGAAAGCTGATGAGTCGGCAAAGCAGAGCAGCTGTTGTCCAGCTTGTGGTGCGAGGAGAGGTGATCAGGCCTTGCGTCGAGTGGTCTCCTTTACGGACGCGCCCCTGGCTGTACTGTTAGATAGTCTCTTTGAATTACTACCAGAAGGGACCGAAGGCACTTCCTCCGGCTCGAGACCAAAGATTCTGACGTTCTCAGATGGCCGCCAAGATGCTGCCTTCTTTGCCTCAGACTTCCAACGTACACATACTGAGAACTTATATCGCCAAGAAGTAATCCAGGCTTTTCGCAATGTTGAAGAACATGGTCTGGCTAGCGTTGGCGATGTTGAGCATCAAATAAAGCATCAGTTCCTCCATTCATCTATTCCTCATCCTGATCGTAATCCCGATATTCACCACCGCAGCTATGTTGCAAGTGATTCCCTTGAAGAAAAGGAAGCGAATCGAATTGACTGTGAAAAAAGAGCCAGTCAAAGGGCCCGCGAACTGCTTCTGAGAGAGTTTGGCCTGCCATCAGCACGTCGGTTTTCCGTGGAGTCGATGACACTTCTTGCATGCCACCTGCAGGACTTTGATGACAGGCTGCTGGCCGAAGTAAAAACAGCCCTTGAAATCAATGGTGATCAGGCTGCCCTTCAGACTCGTATCCTTCTGACAGTTCTCACTGATCAGATTCGACTATTGGGAGCTGTAGACCTAAAACAGTTCTCCAACTACTTTCAGGAGACAGTCTTCGTTAGTGGTAATGGCAAGCCTAAAGGGGCTGAGACGGTCAACCGTCAACGATCCAAAGTCTACGTCACATTTGAAAAAACAGCGGGTGACAAGGATGCAACCCAGTTCCGGCCGCGGCGTTCTAATCGCACTCTTCAACTACTGCGCAGACAGAATCGAATTGTCGAGTATATCGGAAAGGTCTTTGGTGAATTCCCGGATGACAAGAAGTTAGCAGAGCTGTATGACCTTCTTGTCGACCATCGTGTCTTTGTTCCTTATGAACCAGGCAATGGCCATCAGATTGGCTGGGAGATGCTTGTTCTCTCTAACTCTGCTCATGACTGGTACGCATGCCCATCGTGTCAGCAGCGCTTCCACATCCCTGGGCTTTCTTCCATTAGCCAAGCAAACGGCCTAAATCTGTACGCATGCCCCTCTTATAAATGTACAGGAAGATTAAAGATATTCGATCGCGCGAAAATCCTTGAGAGCCACTACGTGGACCTAGTGCAGCGCAATCCGATGCCGCTGAGGGCTGCCGAACACACGGCACAGTTACAGCCTGATGAACTTTCCAAACGCGAAGGTCGCTTCCGGAGAGGCCATATCAACCTACTCAGCTGTTCTACGACGCTTGAGATGGGTGTTGACATCGGCGAACTACAGGTTGTTGCCATGCGAAACTTCCCCCCGCTTGTTAGCAACTACCAGCAGCGAGCAGGACGAGCAGGAAGAAGAACGGATGGTGTTGCGATCTCGGTTTTATATGGGCAGCGCAGGCCTCACGATCGTTATTTCTTTGAGAATCCACGTTTGCTTATTGATGGAAGTAATAAAGTTCCATCTTTAGAGCCAGGTAATGTTTCGGTTCAGAGACGTCATATCCACGCTGAACTTCTTGCTGGCTTCCTGCGCACAACACTTGGGCTTGGAACAGAAGATGTCACGGTCGGCGACTTTCTCGGCTTACCTGAGCAAGCATTACTCGTGGACGACCCTGCCGAGTCTGTTCTCACAAGCTTTCTTGCTTGGCTGCGTGGTCGGGAAGCTTCGACTGCCCTCACGGATTGGATGAAACGATTAGAGAGTAAATACAATGCTGAAAGCTTTGTCGATGCCTTTCAAGAAAATCTGATCGACTTTAGCGACGAACAGCTCAAGGACTGGAATGGTCTTGTTCAAGACATCGTTCAAACAAAGGAAGAAATCAAAAAGCTAGATGGTTCGATTGACAAGCAAAGTCGTGATAAACGTTCACGAATGGAGGGCAGGTGTCGAGCACTGGAATCTCAGCTTGACAAAGTCCGATCACGCCGTATTCATGAAGAGCTCCGTCGTTCCAGTATCCTGCCTATATATGGCTTCCCGATTGATGTAGTTCGTCTACTCGCTCAGTCCGACTCCTCTCCGTATGCATCTAAGGGAGTTCATCGACTGGAGTTGGACCGCAGACTGGCACTCAGTGAATATGCGCCTGGCCAAGAAGTGATTGTGGCAGATCGTCTCCATAAGAGCGTAGGTGTACACCGGCCTTCCGCACTTGTGCCCATGTATTACTGGGTCTGTGAGGTCTGCAACTTCTTCGTCAGTGAAACCACCTCAAATGCTGTTGATGACCGGCTTGGCGATGATCATCCTTGTTGCCCTGTTTGCTCTTCGCCAATCAAGACCAAGCGCAGCCCCGCTCGTCAGTACATCACTCCTCGTGCTTTTATCACTGATTGGGGGAAGACTCCGGATGTAACGCCATCTCGGAAACCTGTGAGGCAGCCTACCTCCCAGGTGTTTCTTGCCAAGAATGGCCGTGATTCAGATCCGATCCAAACAGATCTCTATGAGATCGTATCCAGCACAGCGGGTGAGTTCTTTCTTGCCAATCAGGGTCCGTCGCGACTTGGTAAAGGCCTCGGATCACGTGGCTACTGTCTCTGTATGAAATGCGGTCGCGACCTCTCAGAAGAAGTCCTCAAGAGAAGGAAAACAACACGGAGAAATCAAGCCAAGCCTGCACCACTTCCGGCGCATGAGAATCCTCTCAGCCAGGCTGTGTGTTCAGGCGGCTATACCGAACTTCATTTGGCTCATCAATTCAAGAGTGATCTTATCAAGATCCGCTTCACTTCTCAGGATCACAAGCCTCCCTCGCTGTTCGGTGCTACCCAAAACTTTCAATCGCCAACGGGCGTGACTTCTGAAACCGCCGATGCTGCTGCTTCTCCTCTGGCAGAATCTGGTACCCGATTTTGGCGCTCCCTCACATACGCTGTGCTGGCAGCGGCAGCTCAGGTCCTAGACATCCAGAGGACTGAGTTGGATGGACTGTTTCGTTCTGTCGAAAACGACCCGGGTACCACAGAGTTGATTATCTACGATAATGTGGCTTCTGGTGTCGGGCATAGCAAACGCATAGCTGAGAACTTTCAGGGTGTCCTGGAGAAAACTCTCCTTCTGGCGTCTTCCTGCAATTGTCAGGATAGTTGTTATGACTGCCTACGTACGTATGCTAATCAGCCTTTCCACGATCAGCTTGATCGTCGACTAGTCGAGGAGTTCCTTCGGCCTTTGGTGGAAGTGCTGAATCCAGACGAGGTTCTCCTGGACTTTGCTCCCCAATCCAACCGCATTCCGCTTGATCAAATCCCATCGCGGATCAGTGCTACTCCTAGACTGCTTAAATCTGAATCATCCTTTGCTATTACTCATCTACAAGAGCCCTTCAACCTTGCTCTTCTCGGCAGTCTGATTGCGGCATCTACTGTAAATGCGGGCAAGCCTGTCTCGCTTACGCTTCGCTCGCTCCCTGAGCGGAATCTGTCAGATGATGCTGCAGTGGCTCGCCGCAGATTGAGCCAGTGGATTGAGCAGGGTGTTCTGGAGCTCTATGTGAATGATACGTTGACAGCAGATACCTACTGCTTGAGTCCTGACCATCCTCGTGTACGTCGAGCATTTCGAATCACATTTGGCTCAGATGGCTCTCCCGCAGACTTCCTGGAAGCCCGCAGTGAAATTGGAGTCCAGGCGGTTTCCGAGCAGCTTGCAAGATTGCGGTCTGGCAGCCGTCTGGTCTCAAGCGAAGAGCTCGCTGATCCCGAAAATCTCATCGTCTTCCCGAGTCCAACCTGGCCGGCGATGACACTGGAATCGCTCCGGGCCAAGCTGGGTCTTGCACAGTTGCTTGATGGTCAGAGCTTTGAATTGATTGAGTACTCTGACCGATATATCAATTTCCGGGAAAGAGCTGATGCCAGATTGCTGGTCGACCTGCTTAACGGCCCCTGGCTTAATGCTGATTCCAAGTTTCGAGTGCGAACCAACCAAACCAAGGAAGAAGATGCCGCTGGTGATCGCTCAAGACTGCATTCTCTTGAATCTGATCTTTCCCAGCTTGATGGAGTTTGCGAATTTGATCTGATCTGGGGTGATTTTCGCAAACCACGTCGGACTCTCTTGCACCGGCGTGAATTGATCCTCCAGTCAATCAGTGGACAACGTCATCGAGTCCTATTCGACAAAGGCATGGACTTCATGAGCTACAACACCAATACAGGCTTGTACACAATCCGCGATGATACTTACATTGTGGCAACCAAGCAGTCCTAGGTATTTCTCCTGCCGAGCACTTCATGAGTTCCAGCTCCTTTTCTGCAGCCAAGCCCGATTCCGCCCAGGTGCGTGCCCAGCTCGTCACCGCCCTGGAGCTCGACCTGATCGGCCCCACCCAGCGGGTGCTGCAGGCGCTTGGCGTGGATGCCGAGGGTCTGGAGAGAGAAGCGCTCGATCGTCTGCCCAGCAGCTGGTACCCCACCGGCTTCCTGGTTCCCACCAACACCGACCTTTCGTTGCGCTGTGACGACACGGCCGACGACGACTTCGCCGGAGTGGATGGGGTTGATCAGCGCCGTCCCCGTAGCACCGACAAGGCCTACAAGCCCGGAGGCGCTGGTGACGACGGTGGCCCGACTGAAACGGGCCCCGCCAAGCCCCAGCTCCTGCCCTCCTCGATTGGCGTCAGCGTGATGCTGCCCCCTGGTGGTGAGCTGCAGCTGTTCGCCCGCTGGGGCGACTACACCAGGCTCGCCGAAGGCTGCAACCCCGATGCTGCCGCTGGTGGAGCGCGCGACGAACAGACCTGGCAGCGCACGCCACGCCAGGAGTCGTTGCTGCTCACCCACAGCCAGATCACCGACACCCGCGGCCTTGGCGACCTGGAATGGCCCAATAGTGGCGGTCTACATCTGCGCTGGCATTGCCGCCTGGCGCCGGATCACCAGGGCTATGCCGCGGGCACCGTGGCCGTCACGCTGTTTCTCACCAATGAGCGCCGCCAGGGCCGCAAGCAGGCCGCCACCTTGGTGGAGCGCGACCAGGATTCCCCCTTCCAGGCCGAGTTCGGGCTCCGCTGCCCCCAAGGTTTCGTGCCCCGCCTCGATCCCCAGGCCAGCCGCGATGGCGGCGACTGGGATCAGCGCGTCAATGCCCTGCAGTTTCGCGATGCCTGCGAATACGGCGTCGGCCACAACGTGGGCGTGGAAGTGGATCTTGATGCCGATGGCGGCTGCTCACGGCTGCGCACCACCTGGGTGCCCCAGGCCATGGTGGAAAAGGTCTCCCCTCGAGAAGACGTGGGTTGTGAGCTGGCCATGGAGGCCCTCGATAAGCTCGCGAGCGGTGGCTTCGCGCCGCTGCGGGCTGCCCTGATGCCCCTGGTGGAGCGCTACTCCGCCTGGATCGAGGAGCAGGCCGCCGTTGCCGGGCTCAACAGCCACCAGCAGGCCACCGCCCAGCGCCTGCTCGGCGATGCCCGCAGCCAGGCCGAGCGCATTGCTCGTGGCATCGAAGCCCTCGCCGAACCCGACATCCGTGAGGCGTTTGCAATCGCCAACCGCGCCATGGCCGCTGCGGCGCGCCAACGGTTCGGGGTGATGCAGGGCAAGCAGGCCCACGATCCCAGCGTTCGACCACCGGCCTGGCGTCCCTTCCAGCTGGCCTTCATCCTCATGAATCTGGTGGGCATAGCCCGCCCTAATGATCCGCAGGTTGATCCGTACCGCGAGCGGGAGGGGGTGGATCTGCTGTTCTTCCCCACCGGCGGCGGCAAGACCGAGGCCTATCTGGGCCTTGCCGCCTTCACCCTGGTGATGCGCCGCCTGCGCCATGGCGGCTCACTCCAGGCCGGCGGCCTGAGCGTGCTGATGCGCTACACCCTGCGCCTGCTCACCCTCGACCAGCTGGGCCGGGCCTCCACCCTGATCTGCGCCCTCGAACTGGAACGCCAGCGCCAACCCGAGAAGCTCGGCAGCTGGCCGTTCGAGATCGGCCTCTGGGTGGGGCAGGCCGGTACCCCCAACCGCATGGGCGGCAAGGGCAACAGCAACGAGTCCACCGCCCGGATCCGGGTGCTCAAGTACATCGATTACAAGGACGACCGCAAACCGATCCCGATCGACACTTGCCCGTGGTGCGGCGTGGAGTTTGGTAAGCGTTCGCTCGACGACAGCAAGGACACCCGCAACCGCGGCGATGTCTTCAAGCTGCTGCGCGGCGGCAGGGTCGACACCGAGAATCCCGATGAGCTGCGGGTGGCCTGCCTCAATCGCAACTGCAACTTCCGCGGCACCAGCAAGGAGACCTACCTGCCGCTGGTGGCTGTGGATGACACGATCTACAGCCGCCTGCCGGCCTTCCTGATCGCTACCGTCGACAAGTTCGCCTCCCTGCCCTGGGAGGGCCGCACGGGCAAGTTGTTCGGCAAAGCCACCCATGTGGTGGATGGCCAGGGCTTCTATGGCCCCGCCGATGGCGATGACGCCAACCGCGGCGTGCGCCTCGCCGGTCACCTCGACCCGCCGGATCTGGTGATCCAGGACGAGCTGCATCTGATCTCCGGCCCCCTCGGCTCAATGGCGGGCCTGTACGAGGCGGTGATCGATGAGCTCTGCAGCCGCGCAGGCCCGGGGCCCAATGATCAGTTGCGCCCCAAGATCGTCGCTTCCACCGCCACCGTGCGCCGCGCCAGCGAGCAGATGCGGGCCCTGTTCGGCCGCTCCCACTCCTCGATCTTCCCGGCGCCCGGGCCCGATCGGCGCGATTCCTTCTTTGCCATTACCGAATCCACCGACAAGGTGCCGGGCCGGCTGTACGTGGGCCTCAGCGCCCCGGGCCGCAATGTGAAGGCCCTGCTGCTGCGCGCCTCCCTCGCCCTGATGAGCAGCGCCCAGCTGGCCTGGAAAGCCTCCGAAAAGCAGCGCACCGCCCAGCGCCGCCGCGGCGAAACCCCCGGCCCCAATCCGGCCGATCCCTACATGACCCTGCTGGGCTACTTCAACACGATCAAGGAACTTGGCATCAGCCGCCGCTTGATCGAGGAGGAGCTCACCTCCCAGCTCGCCACCCATGGTGAGCGCCGGCGCCTCAGCGATGCAGTGGAGCGCACCGCCAACCGCCGCATCAGCAACATCCCGCTGGAGCTCACCTCCCGCGTCTCCACCACCGAGGTGAGCAACACCAAAGACAGGCTGTCGCGCAGTTTCGATGACAAGGACGCCCGGGTGGATGTGGCCCTGGCGACCAACATGATCTCGGTGGGTCTCGACATCACCCGGTTGGGGCTGATGCTGATGCTCGGCCAGCCCAAGACCACCGCCGAATACATCCAGGCCAGCAGCCGCGTGGGCCGTGATGCCAGCAGGCCCGGCCTGGTGGTGGTGCTGCTCAATCCCAACCGGCCGCGGGATCGCTCCCACTACGAGCACTTCGCCCACAGCCACGACGTCTTCTACCGCGACGTGGAGGCCACCAGCGTGACGCCGTTCTCGGAGCGGGCCCTGGAGCGCGGGCTTCCCGCCATCACCGTGGCCCTGGCCCGCCACCTCTGCGATGGCCTCACCCACGCTCGCAGCGCCGGTGATCTTCAGGCCCTGGCCGCAGCACGCCAGCCCGTGGCCTCAGCCCTGCAACAACGCGTGGCCTCTTCGCTGGTCAACCACCCTGATCCCGATGGGCACGCCAGTTGGGTGGCGGAGCGGGTGAAGGCGATCATCGACGACTGGTGCGCCATTGCCGAGCGCCGGGGCCGCATGGAATACGGCCGCGAAGAGGGCGATCTGCCGCCGCTGCTGCGCACGCCGCTTGATCCGGAGTTGCTGGAACTCGACGACGATCGCGAGAAGCAGTTCAAAGCCAACCGCAGCCTGCGGGATGTGGAGCCTTCGGCGCTGCTGCTCAAAGACCGCTACCAGAGCACCACCCGAGGTTGACGTCATGACTGCATCGCGAGGCACGAGCAACCACCCCGTCGGCGAAGTCCGCCACGGCCAGCTGATCACCACCTATGGGCCCGGCGCCATGGTCGATCTCCCTGATCGCTCCGTGGTGGTGGGCGGTCTCAACCTCTGGCATTACAGCCGCGACGACGACAGTTGCTTCATCGATGAACGCCGGTTGATCGCCAAGCTGCGCAATCTGCTCAACGTGGGCACCCTCCAGCTCAAGCGCCCGCCCAGCGAAGACGACAACTACGCCCAGAAGTTCAGATCCAGCAGCGGGATTCGCTCCCCCCAGTTCCCCCTGTGGTTCGTGGCGCAGCCCAGGGAACCCATCTACCACGACGAAGCGGGCAAGCGCTTCCGCACCCGTCCTCTCATCCATCAGGACCGACTGGTCGACGAGAAGTACCCCTGGAAGGAGCCCGGTGGCAAGATCCAGAAACTGGATGTGGTGCCGGTGCGCTTTGTGCAGTGCTGCGCCAATGGGCACCTGAGCGATATCGACTGGGATCGCTTCGCCCACGCGGGCGCCAGAAGTCGCTGCCAGGAAGACCTCTGGCTCGATGAGGCCGGCGCCGGCAACGACTTCAACGAGATCTATGTGCGCTGCCCGCAGTGCGGCAAGCGCCAGGCCCTGGCCAGCACCAAGGGGGAAAACGGCGCCTCTCTGCTTGGGCAATGCCGTGGCCACCGCCCCTGGCTGGGCAACTTCAGCGACGACGCCCTGGCCTGCACCGACGAGAACGACAAGCCCCGCTACAACCGCCTACTGGTGCGATCAGCCAGCAACGCTTACTTCCCGGAGATGGTGGGCGCCATCTCCATCCCCGAAGCGGAAGACTCCCTGCGCCAGCACCTGATCACCCACCTGAGTTTCTTTGAAAAGGTGGACGACGAGAGCGACCTCAAGGCTGCCCTCAAGTTCATGCCGGAAAAGGTGGCGGCCCGTCTGCGTGATCGGGAGCTTGGCGGTGTGATGGCTGTGCTCTCCGCTGTCCGTGGCAGCAGCAACGACGCATGCAGCGAGAAGCAACCACCGCTCAAGCTCCAGGAGATCAAGGCGCTGTATGCCCCAGCCGGCGCCCTGGGTTCACCCGCGCCGGAGAGCACCTTCCACGCGGAGATCATGCCGCTCACCGGCAAGCCGAGCTGGTTCAGCGAACGCTTCGACCGCGTTCTGAAGGTGCACCGACTCCGGGAGGTGATGGCCCTGATTGGCTTCACCAGACTGGAGCCGATCGTGAAGGGTGTCGACGGCGACCCCATCGATCAGCTCGATATCGGCACCAAGCGAGCAGACATCAACAGCAAAGAACTCGATTGGGTTCCTGCAATTGAAAACTTCGGTGAGGGCATCTTCCTTGGGGTGAGTGCCACTGCCCTGCAGGAGTGGCGTCAGCGTGACGGCGTGCAGCAGCACAGCTCCAAACATCGAGAAGCCTGCAAGCTGTGGAGCCGTGATCACGGCCTCAAGGCCAACGACTACGAATGGCCGGGGGATGCCTATCTGATGCTGCACAGCCTCTCCCACCTGCTGATCACCACGGCCGCCCTGGATTGCGGCTATGGCGCTTCTGCCATCAAGGAGCGGATCTATAGCTTCCCTGGAGAGGATCAGGGCTACGGAATCCTGCTCTACACCAGTGGCAGCGGTTCCGAGGGCACCCTCGGCGGTCTGGTGTCGCTGGCCGATCGCATCGATCAGCTGGTGGCCGACGCCCTGGAGCAGGGCCGGCTCTGCTCCAACGATCCCTTCTGCTCGATGCACCACCCCGAGAGTGATCTGGAGAAGCGCTACAGCCACGGTGCCGCCTGCCACGGCTGCCTGCTGATCGCTGAAACCAGCTGCGAGCAGCGCAATCAGTTCCTCGATCGCGCCTTTGTGGTGCCCACGCTGGATGTGAGCGAGGCCGCCTTCTTCCCAGCCCAGCTGCCATGAGTGAGCCCCTGCTGGCACTCACCAGCGGCGAACTCCAGCGCCTGGCGGCCTGTCTGCGAGCACTTCCCGAGCCCCCTGGAGATGCCGCCCTCAGCCAGCATCAGATTGCCAGCGATCGGCTCGAACTCAGGCAAGCCTTGATCGCCTGGCTGCAGGATTGGAACCGGCTTGGTGGCAGCAATGCCAGCCTTGCGCTCACCATCAGCCTCCTGCTCACGCAGCGCCAGGGGCAAACCAGTGGCAGTGCGGAGCTGGTGTGGTCCGGTCCCCATGGGGGAGCCGGAGACATCACCCGCGATCAGGCCGTATTGATCCGCGAGATGGTCGAACGTTGTCAGCAGCGGCTGCTGATCACCACCTTCAACATCTGGCGCGGCGGATTCATAACGGAGCTGCTCGAGCGGATCCAGCAACGGCTGGAGGTCTACCCCGGGCTGCAAGCCCGCATGGTGGTCAACATCCCCCGCCCGAAAGGCAGCAGCGTGGTGGCGGATCAGCTCCGCCAAGCCTTCGTACAGAAATCCTGGAGCCAGCTCTGGGATCCTCGCCGCCCCCGGCCCAGCGGCTTTTTCGACCCGCGCTCCCTGGCTCTGGGCCGTGACCGCCCCGCCGTGTTCCATGTGAAGTGCTGCGTCGCCGACACCGAGCTGCTGGTCACCAGTGCAAACCTCAGCGAGAGTGCCCAGTACGACAACTGCGAACTCGGCATTCATTTCCCTGACGGAGGTTCCTCACCAGGCTCCAGCCGTGCTGAGGCTGTGTGGAATCACTTTGATCGTCTGATCAATAGGCAGCCGCGAATCCTCGTGCCGATTGAGGAACCCCTCAGCTCTCCTGGCCCACCAGATCACGCGGATCGATAGGGGCTGAGGGATAGACAATCTGATCCAGAATGGCCTGGATCCGTCCACCAAAGCGTTCGGTCTGTTCGTCCACCATCCGGGCTGAGAAGTCGCTGTCGCCGCCGCTGCGCAGAGTTTTCTGCAGGATGGTCCGTCGCGACAGCTCAACAAGCTGCTCCACGCGCACCACCTGCTGCCGTAAAGCCTGCACGATCAGCTCCCGGTAGATGATGCAGTGATAGAAGCGAAAGCTTGGCTCCACTTGGCCCATCTCCTGGGCAATCGCGAAGCGCAGATCCTGCAACTGCCGATAGGCGGCCTGTACGCTCGCGAGTGCTGTGGCCTCATCCACGGGAGCGTCCCCGCCTGATTGGCGTGTGGCTTTGTTGGCCTGGGCCTGCAGCACAAGCAGCTCACGCAGCTGAGCGCCCATGCCCTCGATGTCATCGCTGAGGCGATTGAGCACTGGCCCGATCGAGCCACTCAGCGCCGCAAAGCGGTCCTGCAAGATTGCCACTTCTTCCCGCAGCTGGGAGAGATCCTCGGCCTGCAGGGCAGACCCCGCTTCAGGGGCTGGCGGATGAATCGCCAGCCAACGCTCAGCCAGGCCCGTGCGTTCCCCGGCCAGCTGCACGAAAGACCGCTCCACATGGGCCAGCAGCGGTTGCGTCTCAATGCCAGCCAGCACCTGCTGTGCTTGCTCCAGACCGGCCTGCACTGGCGCAGGGATGGTCATGGCCGTCGCCAGGATCATCTGAGCACTGCTCTTGAGTTCCGCTGGCATCTCCGCCAGCCGCAACACCGCCGCGTGCCACGAGAGGGAGTGAAAGGCCGTGTCGGCTTTCGAGTGGGAGGCGTGGTGACGGTCCTGCTGGAGCTTGATACACAGGCCCCGCGCCTCCTGCAGCGAGCCTGTGAAACGGCGCAGATCCCCTGCCCCTTCTGGCCGTAACCGCACCTGCTCCGGCAGCACACGCCAGAGGTCGTGGATCAGGGTTGCCGTGCGCCGCGTGCCGCGCTCACTGCTGAGCAGCACCTCCCAGCGCTCATAGAACTTGTAGGGCTCCGGCTGGATCTGCAGCAGCAGCCCCTCCAGCTCCTGGCGGGCCTGCTGCAGGTCATCTGGCTCCTCCCGCTGGTAGGCCCGCAGGCTGCGGCCTTGGGCCTGCAACTGCTGCAGGTTCTCAAGCTTCACCGGCAGAGCCAGCTCCAGCACCGCCAGGAGCAGCTGGCCGCTCAGCAGAGCCAGCCCCCGTTCCTTGTCGAGCGGTACCGCCGCCTGCAGGCTGCCGTAGGCCGGCTGCTCCGCCACCAGGGCTTCTAACTCAGACTGCTTTCATTCTGGCCTTGCTTTGCTGCATGCCTGCTGCGGATTGGCTGCCCGGCGTGCTGTTCAGCCGAGCCACTCCGCCAGCTTCGTGTAGCGCTTGTGGCCCAGGTGGTTCTTCACGGCCATGGCCAGGGCCTTCTTCTGGCCCACCAGCACCACCAGCTGCTTACCGCGGGTGAGGCCCGTGTACACCAGATTGCGCTGCAGCATTGCGTAGTGCTGGGTGAGCAGGGGGATCACCACGGCGGGGTATTCGCTGCCCTGGCTCTTGTGGATCGTGCAGGCATAGGCCGGCACCAGGGTGTCGAGTTCGCCCCAGCCGTAGACCACCGCCCGGCTGCCCACCTTTTCTGCTCCCGGGCCCGCCTCGCTGGTGGGGAACAGCACGCTCAGCTCGCTGTTGTCGGCGTCGATCGCATCGATCGTGCCCATATCTCCGTTGAATACCTCCTTCTCGTAGTCGTTGGCGATCTGCATCACCTTGTCGCCCGGCGCAAACCGCCAGCCGAAACGCTCCACCTGCTCGGTGGGGTCGGGGTTGAGCAGCTTCTGCAGCTCGATGTTCAGCGAGCGGGAACCGCAGCTGCCGCGGGCCATCGGGCAGAGCACCTGCACCTGGGCGATGGGATCGAGGCCAAAGCGGGCGGGGATGCGCTCGCCCACCACCTTGAGGATCAGGGCCACCGCCTGCTCGGGCGTCTCGGCCGGCAGGAAATAGAAGTCGCTGCTCTGGCCCTCGGCTGGGGAGCGCAGGTCGGGAATGGCGCCGCCGTTGATGGCGTGGGCGGTGGTGATGATCCGGCTGCTGCACGCCTGGCGGAACACCTCCGTGAGCCGGGTCACCGACAGCGCGCCGCTGTTGATCCCATCGGCCAGCACCTGCCCCGGACCCACCGAGGGCAGCTGGTCCACATCCCCCACCAGCAGCAGGGCCGCCTCGAGCGGGATGGCCGCCAGCAACGAGGCCATCAGCGGCACATCCACCATGGAGGTCTCGTCCACCACCAGCAGGTCGCACTCCAGCGGCAGCTCGGGCCCGCGCCGGAAGCCGTAGCTGGCCGGGTCGAACTCCAGCAGCCGGTGGATGGTCTTGGCCTCCAGGCCGGTGGCCTCGGCCATCCGCTTGGCCGCCCGGCCGGTGGGGGCGCAGAGCAGGATCCGCAGCTTCTTGGCCGCCAGGATCTGCAGGACGGCGTTGATCAGCGTTGTCTTGCCCACCCCCGGCCCACCGGTAATCACCAGCACCTTGCTGGCCAGGGCCTGCTCCACCGCCGCCTTCTGGCTGGTGGCGAGCACCAGGCAGAGCCGCTGCTCTACCCAGCCGATTGCCTTGCCGGCATCGATGGCGCCCCAGGGCGGCGCCCCCTGCGCCAGCTCCTGCAGGGATTCGGCAATGCGCCGCTCATCGCGATGCAGGTGGGCCAGGAGGATCGCCGGTTCACCGGCCAGCGTGTCGGCGACCACGGAGCCCTTGCTCAGTTCCAGGTCCAGCGCCGCCTGGATCAGCTCCGGCTCCAGGGGCACCCGCACGCTGGGGGCGGTGCTGTTGCCCTGCTCGTCTCCCTGCCCTGCTGCCCGCCGCTCCACCGCCAGCAAGTCCCCCGCCAGCTTGAGCAGCTCCGCTGTGGGCAGGCCGCAGTGGCCCTCGCCGCTGGCCTCCAGCAGGGCGTAGTTGATGCCGGCCCGCAGGCGAATCGTGGCGGTGGGCTCGATGCCCAGCCGGGCGGCAATGGCATCAGCAGTGCGAAAACCGATGCCGCGGATGTCCCGTGCCAGGCGGTAAGGGTTCTCCGCCATCACCTGCACGGCGTCGTTCCCATACGTCTTGAAGATCCGCACCGCCCGGGCGGTACCCACGCCATGGCTGTGCAGGAACACCATGATTTCCCGCACCACCTTCTGATCCGCCCAGGCCTGGGCGATCCGACTCGCCCGCACCTGGCCGATACCCGGCACCTCCCGCAGGCGTTCGGGGGCCTGCTCGATCACCTCAAACACCTCGGCGCCGAAGGCACTCACCAGCTTGCTGGCATAGATCGGGCCGATGCCGCGGATCATCCCCGAGCCCAGGTACTTCTCGATCCCCTCGGCCGTGGTGGGCGGCGAGGAGCGCAGGAAAGAGGCCTTGAACTGCTGGCCGTGCTCCCGGCTGTTCACCCACACGCCACTCACCGTGACCCATTCGCCGGCGCTGATCTCAGCGGCATGGCCCACCACGGTCACCAGGTCGCGGTGACCGCGGGCCTTGATGCGCAGCACGCAGAAGCCGTTGCTGGGGTTGTGGAAGGTGACCCGCTCGATCGAGCCGGCCAGCACTTCCGTCGGCTCGCCGGCGCTGGGCTGGCCGCTGCTGCTGCCGTTGTGTTGCCTGCGCTCAGCCGGACTGGCCATCGGCCAAGGCCTCCGCGCCGCTCTCCTCCTCGATGCGGTAATACTCCCGCTCATCCGAGCAGCACAGGTCGCCGTAGTAGAGCTCCAGCACGGCGTAGGCCGCGTCATACGTCGGGAACGACTGGCAGGCGATGGTGTCCGGCAGGCCGTCGTCCCGGACGATGCGGTAACGGGTCATCGCGGCTGCCGGACTCGATAGGCCCAGTGTCTCAGCGGCTGAGCAGGGGCTGCTGCAACGGGGGCAGGCGTGGGGGCGCTCATCGCCCCCCGGCCGGCGCCCCCCCCCCGCCACCCCCCGCCCCTCCACACCCCCCCGCCAGGCTCGGGCCCCGCCCCCGCCGCGGTCGGG
>CAYGQY010000003.1:0-24014 GCA_964352195.1 uncultured bacterium | reverse complement strand
CAGCTTCATGAAGAAGCGGAAGGAGGCCAATGGTGCCGGCTTCCAGGACGCCATGTTGAAGCTGCTCAACACCTTGCCCACGGTTCTGAAGTATCTCCCCGTGGAGAAGGCGCAGGATGCCCGCTCCTTCATGCTCAGCTTTCAGTACTGGCTGGGGGGAACGCCGGACAACCTGCGCAACCTGCTGTTGATGCTGGCCGATAAATACGTGTTCCCCCGGGGGGATACCGGCCGGCCCGCCCTCAAGGTGGCCGAGCCGGTGGTGTTCCCGGATCTGGGCCTCTGGCACCCCCTGGCGCCGGAGATGTTCGAAGACCTCAAGGACTATCTCAACTGGAGCGCCAGCCGCGCCGATCTGAGCGAGAAGGCCAGGTGCGGTCCGGTGATCGGCCTGGTGTTGCAACGCAGCCACATCGTCACCGGCGATGAGGCCCACTACGTGGCCGTGATCCAGGAGCTGGAATACCGCGGCGCGACGGTGATCCCGGTGTTCTGCGGCGGGCTGGATTTCTCCAAGCCCGTGAAGGCTTTCTTCTACGACCCCCTGAATCCTGAGCAGCCGATCGTGGATGGGGTGGTGAGCCTCACCGGCTTCGCCCTGATCGGCGGCCCGGCCCGCCAGGACCACCCCCGCGCCATCGAAGCCCTCTCAAAACTGAACCGGCCCTACATGGTGGCCCTGCCGCTGGTGTTCCAGACCACCCAGGAATGGGAGGAGAGCGATCTGGGCCTCCACCCGGTCCAGGTGGCCCTGCAGATCGCCATCCCCGAACTCGATGGCGCCATCGAACCGATCGTGCTCTCTGGCCGCGATGACGCCACCGGCAAGGCCCACACCCTGCAGGACCGGGTCGAAGCAATCGCCGAGCGGGTGATCCGCTGGGCCTCCCTGCGCTCCAAGCCCCGCCTCGACAAAAAGCTGGCCATCACCGTGTTCAGCTTCCCGCCCGACAAGGGGAATGTGGGCACCGCCGCCTATCTCGATGTCTTCGGCTCGATCCACCGGGTGCTGGAGGAGATGAAGCGCAAGGGCTACGACGTGCAGAACCTGCCGCGCGATTCCAAGGCGCTGATGGAAGCGGTGATCAGCGATCCCGAAGCGCTCCAGGGCGCACCGGAGCTGGCCATCGCCCACCGCATGAGCGTCGAGGAGTACCAGCGGCTCACCCCCTACTCCGAGCGGCTGGAGGAGAACTGGGGCAAGCCCCCCGGCAACCTCAATTCCGATGGCACCAACCTGCTGATCTACGGCCGCCACTTCGGCAATGTGTTTGTGGGCGTGCAGCCCACCTTCGGCTACGAGGGCGATCCGATGCGGCTGCTCTACTCCCGCAGCGCCAGCCCCCACCATGGCTTCGCCGCCTATTACACCTATCTGGAGAAGGTCTGGGGAGCCGACGCGGTGCTCCACTTCGGCACCCATGGCTCGCTGGAATTCATGCCCGGCAAACAGATGGGCATGAGCGAAACCTGCTACCCGGATTCGTTGATCGGCGCCCTGCCCAATCTCTATTACTACGCAGCCAACAATCCCTCTGAGGCCACGATCGCGAAACGGCGGGGCTACGCCGCCACGATCAGCTACCTCACCCCACCGGCCGAGAACGCCGGCCTCTACAGGGGCCTCAAGGAGCTGGGCGAACTGGTGGGCTCCTACCAGCAGTTACGCGAGAGCAGCCGGGGGGTGCAGATCGTCAACGCGATCGTGGACACCGCCCGCCTCTGCAACCTCGACAAGGACGTGACCCTGCCGGAGCTGGATGCCAGCGGGCTGGATCTCGACGGCCGCGACGGCGTGGTGGGGGCGCTCTATCGCCAGCTGATGGAGATCGAGAGCCGGCTGCTGCCCTGCGGCCTGCACACCATCGGCAAGCCCCCCACCGCGGAGGAGGCGATCGCCACCCTGGTGAACATCGCCGCCCTGGAGCGGGAGGAGGAGGGCTACCGCAGCCTGCCGGCCCTGCTGGCCGAGAGCATCGGCCGCACCATCGAGGAGGTCTACCGCGGCAACGACGCCGGCGTGCTGGCCGATGTGGAGCTGAACCAGCGGATCACCGAGGCCTGCCGCGCCGCGGTGGCCTCGATGGTAAGGGCGGTCACCGGCAGTGATGGCCGGGTGGATCTCAAGGGCCGCTTCGGCTGGTTCTTCGCTCTGTTGGAGCGCTTCGGCTATGAGCGCCCCAGCCCCTGGCTGAGCTCCTGCCGCGGCTCCGGCTTTGCCGCCGTGGATCCCGCCCAGCTCGACACCCTGTTCGGCTACCTGCGCTTCTGCCTCGAGCAGATCTGCGCCGACATGGAGATGGAGAGCCTGCTGCGGGCCCTCGATGGCGAATACGTGATCCCCGGCCCCGGCGGTGATCCGATCCGCAACCCCGGCGTGCTGCCCAGCGGCAAGAACATCCACGCCCTCGATCCCCAGGCGATCCCCACCAAGGCCGCCATCGCCGCCGCCAAGGTGGTGGTGGACCGGCTGATCGAACGCCAGAAGGCCGAGCAGGGCACCTGGCCGGAAACGATCGCCTGCGTGCTCTGGGGCACCGACAACATCAAGACCTACGGCGAGTCGCTGGCCCAGATCCTCTGGTTCATCGGCGTGCGGCCGGTGGCCGATTCGCTCGGCCGTGTCAACAAGCTGGAGCTGATCTCGCTCGAAGAGCTGGGGCGGCCCCGCATCGACGTGGTGGTGAACTGCAGCGGCGTGTTCCGTGACCTGTTCATCAACCAGATGGGCCTGATCGACCAGGGCGTGAAGATGGCCGCCGAGGCCGACGAACCGCTGGCGATGAACTTCGTGCGCAAGCACGCCCAGGAGCAGGCCGAGCAGGAGGGCATCTCCCTGCGCGATGCCGCCACCCGGGTGTTCTCCAATGCCAGCGGCAGCTACAGCTCGAATGTGAACCTGGCGGTGGAGAACAGCACCTGGGAGGAGGAGGGTGAACTGCAGGAGATGTACCTCTCCCGCAAGACCTTCGCCTTCAACGCCGACAACCCCGGCGAGATGAACCAGAAGCGCGGCGTGTTCGAAGCGGCGATGAAAACCGCCGACGTGACCTTCCAGAACCTGGATTCCGCCGAAATCTCGCTCACCGATGTGAGCCACTACTTCGACTCCGACCCCACCAAGCTGATCGCCGGCCTGCGCGACGACGGCAAGGCCCCCACCAGCTACATCGCCGACACCACCACCGCCAACGCCCAGGTGCGCTCCCTGAGCGAAACGATCCGCCTCGATTCCCGCACCAAGCTGCTCAACCCCAAGTGGTACGAGGGCATGCTCAACTCGGGCTACGAAGGGGTGCGTGAAGTGGCCAAACGACTCAACTTCACCCTGGGCTGGAGCGCCACCAGCGGCGCCGTGGACAACTTCGTGTACGAAGAGGCCAACGACACCTTCATCAACGATCCGGAGATGCGACAGCGGCTGATGGAGCTCAACCCCCACAGCTTCCGCCGCATCGTGGGCACCCTGCTGGAAGTGAACGGCCGCGGTTACTGGGAGACCTCAGACGAGAACATCCAGCAGCTCCAGGAGATCTACCGGGAGATCGAAGACCGGATCGAGGGGGTCACCGCGGACTGACCCCCGGCTTCCGGCTCAGGAGCCGTTGCTTTCGCCATTGCCGTTGTCCCTCTCCGGTGAACCCTGCGAGGTGGCTTCGATCAGGGATCCGAACTGGGCGAACACCTCGGCTTCGGTCAGATCGTGCGTGGAATCGGCGAAGCTGTAGTAGCTCGGTTTCCTGTCGATGAAGACCTGCGCTTTGAACTGGAAGCCGATGTCGGGTTGGAACAGTCCCGCCGGCACGAAGTGTTCGCCGCTGGGGATCAACCGGTACACGATGTGGCTTCCGCAGGTGGAGCAGAAACCCCGCTCCGCCCAGGCCGAAGAGCGGTAGGTCGTGAGGGATTCCTTCCCCTCGATCGTGAGCTCCGAGCCGCAGGCGATCATCAGGGCCGGTCCGCCCCCCCAGCGCCGGCACATGCTGCAGTGGCAGGCGTCGAGGCTGGTGTGGTCGGGAGCGGTCACCGTGACGGCACCGCAGAGGCAGTGACCCTGCATGGGGGGTGGGGAATAGGGGTTCTCCGAGGCTGGCAGCCCTCAGCGGGTCCGCACGATCGCATCCACCATCCGTGATGTCTGCACGATCGGCCCCACGTCGTGGACCCGCAGCACATCGGCACCGGCACCGATCGCCTGGGCGCAGACCGCGGCGGTTCCCCAGACCCGGGCCCGGGGCCGGGGCTCCTCCAGCACAGCGCCGATGAAGCGTTTGCGGGAGGGCCCCACCAGCAGGGGGAAGCCCTCCTGCCGGAGCGCCGCCAGCCCCCGCAGCAGGTCGAGGTTGTGCTCGGTGGTCTTGGCGAACCCCAGGCCCGGATCCCAGATCAGCTGATCCGCCCGCACGCCGGCCGCCAGGGCGGCGCCGGTGGCCCGCAGCAATTCCTGACGCACCTCCTCCACCACATCGCTGTAGACGGCCAGGGCATCCATGCTGCGGCTGTCGCCGCGGCTGTGCATCAGCACATAGGGACAGCCCGCGGCGGCCACAACGGCCAGCAGCCCCGGGTCACGCCCGCCTCCCACATCGTTGATCCAGTCGGCCCCGGCCGTCAGGGCCGCCTCGGCCACCGCGGGTCGGAAGGTGTCGATCGAGAGCAGGGGGCGAGCGGCAGCTGGCATCTCCGCCAGCAGCCCAGTCAGCACCGGCATCACCCTGGAGAGTTCCTCGGCACTACTGATCTCGGCGGCGTCCGGGCGGGTGCTCTGCCCGCCGAGATCCAGGAGATCGGCGCCCTGGCGTGCCAGGCGTCTGGCCTGCCGCAGGGCCCGATCCACCCGATTGAAACGACCGCCGTCACTGAAGGAATCCGGCGTGACGTTGAGCACGCCCATCACATAGGTGCGAGCTCCCCAGTTCAGGGAAGATCGTCGGGGAAGGATCACGTCGCGGCAGGTCGTCATCTGGGGGAGAGTGGCCTGAAGGAGCGGACACCGTTCGAGCGGTGACGCCATCATCGTCCTGCCGGCTCCCCACTGGGGAGGGCCTCCCCTCAGCCCGATGGTCCCCACGGATGGGATGGCCCGAGGTTACCTGGGGACAGGCCAATCGATCCTCGGCGGGAACCTGGCGAGGATCCTGATGGCCTTGAGCAGCAGGATCCCTGTCCCCCCGGAGGCGGGCCTTGGCTGCTCGCGAGCGTCTGGGCCCGATCCAGCCGTGCAAGGGGGATCCGTCGATGGCCGCTCCGCCGTCACTCCTGTTGGATCCGCGGACGTGGTGCGATCGATGGGCAGGAGTGGAAGTGCACATCAAGAAGGCGCAACAAGCGTGAGCAAACTCACACAAGATGTGGAGGCGAGGGGCAGCATCTGCAGCGGAATAGGCGACAGGCATCCACCCATTCACAGACCGTCATGCCTGGAACCCGATACAACGGAGCAGGCAAGTTGACTGCAGCAAGAGCATCGTGCTAGGTTCGCAAAGCTCAGAGGTCTACTAGAGATGGCATTGGTTTTGCCGGGTCACTTGAAGTCAACCTTCAAGCAGGTGCGAACGCTGATCGTCAAAGAGAAGAATTTCCCTGAGGCCAGGCGGATTCTGGCCGGAGTTCCAGATGGTGAGCTCTACGCTCCTTACCATGTTGCCATGGCTGCGATTGCCCGATCCGAGAGTGATTCCTCGGTGGCGATGGCCCATCTTGAGAAAGCCCTGTCCCTTACGCCGGAAGATATAAGGCTCATCTCCAGAATTGGAAAGATCAGGCTTCAGGAAGGCAACAAAGCCCTTGCCCAGGATTATGCCAATCGAGCGCTTCAGCAAAAACCATCGAAAAAAGGAGATGTCACAACCCTGGCATCCTTTCTTCAGCAGTTGGGAGATGCCACCAACGCTGCCACGCTGCTGCGGGAAGCGGTGCTGCAGAATCCCAATGATACCAAGCTTCGGAGAATGCTCGCCATCTCCCAGCTTCAGCTGGGACAACTTGATGAGTGTGAGCGTAATCTCAACAATTGCCTGAGGCTGGATCCCAAAAATCACTACTCCCAGATCTTGCTGGGAGAGATTCTGATTGCCCAAGGCAACAAAGTGAGAGGTCTTGCCGTACTCCGTACGGCCGACAATGATGAATGTCCGAACAAGCTCAAGGAACGGTTGTCGATTGATGCCGCTGAATGCTATATTGATCTGGGGGAGTATGAAGCAGCCAAGGATGAACTGACTCGAATTCAAAGCAGCAACAGCCCGCGATTCAACTATTGCTGGGGTAAAATTCAATATCAGGAATCTGACTATGAATTCGCACTCACCAGCCTGATGGCTGCTGCTGCTGGCGTGAATCCAACCGATGGATCCGTGTCCCAGCCCACGGTTGATCCATCAACACTCTCCAAGCAAGATCAGCAGACACGCTGCGAACAGTTGATCCATGGTCTGGCCGATAAGTTGGAGAAGCTCAAAACCGCACCAGGCGCTGGGAGTGGGTTGGCTGGAAGTGGAGCAGTTGAAGATGATGATGAATTCTAAAACAACTTGATCTGCGTTCTCTGCCTTTCTGTCTGATGATAGCTGGAGATAGTAGTTCATTTACCATCAATCCTTCTATCCGCACCTCACCGCTGGTAGAGGGTCAGTATCGCTTATACTTTGGCGACAGAACTACATCATTCAAGTTATCTGCTTCCGAGTGGGATGCCATCCTTCAAGCAGACTCCAATGATGGATCGGTAGATCAACTGTTTGCTACCTGCAAGCCGTTTTTCGATCCATCGCGAACAGGCACCAGTCGTGATGAATATCTTGACTGGTTGTGCAGTAGTGGCATTCTGCTGCCTTCCGGTGGCCCTGCCCAAGCAGGGCTTGGCAGTGGTCCTCAACTTCAGGCGAATGGCAGTGTAGGGACTCAACTGCTTCCGAATGGATCGCAGCAAGCCGCCCCTCAGCAGAAGTCAACCAAGGAAGATCGTAAGATCCTACTGTTTAGTTTTAATTGGGTAACGTCACGCGGTCTGCTGAGACCGCCAAGAGCATTGATCCGGCTCCAAGCCTGGATCTTTCCATTGACCGTGATTGTGTTCATTGGAGCAATCTATAGTTTCTATTTCGGTGTCAAGCCTCTTGCTGTCCTGCTGGCCGGACGATCTGATCCCTTAACGGGCCTCTCTCGCCTGTTGATCATGTTAATTGTGATCAACTTCATCAGTGTCTTTATATCGATCCTGCTGTCTTATTCTCTCCATATTGACAATCAGAAACTCTATCTCAGGCTGAAGTGGGGTTTTCTGCCTCGACTTGCCAAAGAGCAAAATAGTAAAGAGCTGAAGAGTAAAGCCACTAAGCTTGAAGAACTCATCTTAGTTGCCCAACCTCTTCTTGTCAGGCTTTACCTGGTAATTCTATCGATTCTTTATCTGTATGTCTATACGCCAATCCCAGATACATCCCCCTACTCACAGCTCAATATTCTAGTGGCGATCATTCAAGGGGCTCTGGCCAGCATGATCATCTTGTTGATTCCAGTTCGTAATACTCCCGGTAGACGTCTCCTTGAATTCTTTGGGGTGATGCCAAAGAATTACCTTAAGATCTCGGTTAAACGTACCCTCACAACAGTATCAGCTCTGTTTAAAGGCCAATTTGGAAAGATTTCCCTATCCCGCTCAGATTATAATAGCCTACTTTTCCTCATTGCATTATTGATTGCTTTCAGCATAAAAATGCTGATCTTATATAATGTTCTGATTCCAAATATTTCTGCCGAAGTTCCTCAATTTGCTGGCCATTGGACAGCATTAATTGTCAGAATAGCTCTGACGGTACTCTTGATTCGCTTCTTATATCTCACCTTTTTTACGAAGTTGATCTCAAGCCGTGCTTCGCTCGGCTCTACTGAATCATCCGTTCGTGCCAAGCCTACGTCTTACTCTCTGGGGTCATCGGATGAGCCTCTCACGAATCAAGCTTCAGGGGCTGCAAAGTCATTTCTGCACTCCTTACATTTTGGCATCACAAGCTTTTTCACAAGTAAGTTCTTTTTAACATTCATTCTTATCGTAATCTTTCTTTTTCCGTTTCGTGCATCCGTCACTGGATCGGCGAATGTGACCGAGGGAGAAGCTCTTGACATCCGCTCGACCGAGACGGCCTCGGTGAGCCAGATCCTGCAGCCCGGACCTTCCTCCAACATTCTGGAAAAGGGTAGCAAGATTCTTGAACTCTCATCTTCAACATTAAATTCCCTGCGAAGTCAACAACTACAAGAACTTGCCAAACTTCAGTCTGAGATACGAACATCCAAAACGTTGATACGTTCCATCGAAACAGGCAGTATTCAACTTGAAGGGCAGAACAGGAATGAAGAACTGCTCAGTGCAGCTGCAATGGTTGAAAAGAACAAAGCAAAGATTGCATCTCTACAAAACCAAATCAAGATACAAGATGAGCAGATTTCAAAACTTCGTAGCTTGACTGCTTCTGGTGCCATCAGTGAATTTCAACTTCAAAACGCCCTTTCTTCTCAAGCGGCTCTTTCCGGGGAACTCGCAGCTGTAATGAGTGATCTTCGCTCATCCGAGGCCAGCCTCGTCGTTGCCGGAAGGAATCAGACCATTGATCAAGACGTCAATGCTGAGGAACGCCTATCCAAAGCAATGGACGAACTTGCTGCTGCAGAGAGTAGTTTGGAAGCGAGTAAAATTGCCCTTGAAGCTCTTGATACTCGGCTTGAGCGGCTTACCTTGTCGATGCCATTTGATGGTGTTATCAGCTCGAATACAAAGGCTCTGCTCGGCCGAACGGTTACTCCAGGAGAAACGATTGTAACGGTAAAGGCTCAGCCCTTGACCCAGACGATTGCCCTGATCCCCGAATACGATCGAGCACGTGTCAGCGTTGGCCTTCCATGTGATCTCAGGCTTTACTCCGTCTGGGACCAGGAGTTTTCTGGGGCCGTGGCATCAATCAGTCCAACAACAGTTGAGCTTGAAGGCCTTCAGTATGTTGAGCTTCAGATTCAGTTAGAGGATAGTTTGCCGACTAATTTTATCGGTTCTAAGGGATACGCTAAGATCCAGGTCGGCTATACGTGTATTCTCTTGAACCTCTTGGCTCCGATCACTAGGTTTATCAACGTCGATCTCTGGTCATTCCTTCCATAACATTGATGCTCACTGCCACCCCCACTCAGTCCATCTCAGCAGCCATGGAATCTGCTGCTGAGTATCATCGTTTGACCTTTGTGATCAGTGCACCTCGCGGGGGGGCCTTGTCATTCTGCCAGTCGATGGAGGCAATGGGAGGGATTGGTTTGCCGCATACCCATCTTCCACTTAGGCAGCAGATGGATGATCTCAAGCCACTTCAATCCCCATTGGATCTCTATGGACTGGATGATGGCTTGGTCCGGGCTCTTGCCGCCATCATCTATGGAGGCTTTGAAACCTACCAGCTCGAAGCCGCCTATCATGATCTAGCTACAATGTATACGAGGCGTACATTTTCGAGTACGTATTCTCGTTTTCTGGAAAATACCTCTCAACGGCTTTATGACCCATCATTCAGTCTTGGGCTCTATCCCGATCTGATTCCTAATGTTGAGTCGTCATTTCCTGAATCCCAGTTTATCTACCTCTTTCGTGATCCTTTCTTCTACGCGGCATCAGTACTTACATCCATTCATGGCTTGGACTCTCTACTGATATGGTGGGCTATGGCCAGGAAAAAGCAAAATGATGTGACTCTTGATCCTCTGGAGATGTGGTGTTGGATCAATGAGGAACTGCTCAATAAGATCAAGCTTCACCGGAATCCCAAGACCTTAAAACGCATGCTGTTTCCAGAAGCGGTAGGGCGCTACTCTACGGAGCGAATCTTACAATTTATTCGATCTGACTATGCTAACTCTGGTGTTCAGAGTAAGTCTTCAACGCTTGTGAGTCGTTTCGCAGCAGGAGTCAAGCGAAGACTCACGATGACATCCCGATTTGATCAATGGATCAGCCATCGTGCTAGGCCAGTGCTGTCTCCAATTCGGGATAGGACATCCTGGTGGCTTGACATTACTTTGGGAGGAGATCCCTCCGCACATATCGGTCACCACTCAGATCCAAGCAAGCAAGTTCCTGACTACTGGAGGACCATCCAAGAGAAGCCCGAGTTGATCTCCCGTTGTGATGAGCTCTGTCAGAATCTGGGATTTCCTATGCTGTCGAATCGACTTGCCGCATGGCCATAAGCCTGTTGCCATCTGAGAAGCTCGCCTGAATGGGGTATGGCTCTCGGCTCGGAGTGGGGCCGCGTTTACAGTTCATCAATCATACTTGTTGAATGTGTCATCTCAGCATAGGAAAGGCACAGCAAGGGTTTTCCGTCTGTAGTTGTGATGAGTCCTTCGTAATAGGCTTTACTGGTAAGTGGATTAACTTCAACGATGCGTCCACTTGCCAAGTATTGGCATCCCTGTTCTGGAGTTTCGTAGACATCAACAACAAGTTTATTGGGGAGCGCACTAGTCTGATAAAGTTCTCGCAAAATAACTAATCCCATTTGAAGTAGACCATCCAAGAGTGATGGGTCTAGATATCCCTCATGGCTGCTGGCTTTGCCAAGCAAAGCAGCAGTGCCATGGGATCTTAAGGTTGACACAATCACTTCTGACTCGCGTAGAATCATTGGAGAACTAGAAATGACTGTAAAAACACCATCGTGAAATAAATACTTCTCATAGCATTGAGCCTGATCTATTTTGATCATCGCTGCTTGATCCTGGGTCCTATTCGTTAGTGCACCCAGAAGATCTCTGCTCAGTTCAGGAGCAGGGATCGCCTCAACCGTCGTTCGATACGAGTAACGCTTTGAATGGCTTCTTCTGAGCTTGCAGGTGATTGTCTGGTCATGGTTTCCAGTCGCTTCGAACGAGAACTCTCGTGACACTCCATCTTCAAAGACAATTCCAGAAAGGACTTCTGTTGTCACTCGGAGAACACCGGCCTGATTGTTTAGGGCAGAGCTGCTGCGCTTGCGTTGGTAGGCTTCAATGGCAAAGGTACAGGAGGCCGCAGCAGGCATGACGGGACGTCCAAACTTGCGGTGAGATTGAAGGTAAGGGAGACGATCCGAGTCGAATAGGAGATTATAGGTTTCGGTTGGAGTTCCGTTCTGCGTGGCCGTTTGAATGGAGAGGGAGTGTCGTCCTAGAAATGGATAGAACTCTTCAACAGTCTCGATATTAAAGTCGGATTGGGTAAACTTTGTTGAATCATAAATACCGACGGTAACTTCAAGGGGAAGTGCGGATTGTCTACATACGAGTGACTTGATGCAATCTGCCCCCTGCTCCAATGGGATGGGAATGATTCCCTTCGCGGCAAAGGCATCATTAACGTCTTGAGTTGCCATTCCAGCCGATGCCCAAGGCCCCCAATTAACTGAATTAATTTTAAGTGAAGGTTTGTATTGGGCGCAGAGCCAGCTGCCAGCATTGATCAATTCATTGGCGGCCGAGTAGTCAGACTGTCCAAAATTCCCAGTCTTGCCGGCGATCGAAGCAAAGTTGATGATCGTTTCGATCGGGTGGCTCTCCAGTAATTGAAATGTCAGGCGGAGGGCTTGAAGCTTTGTAGAGAGAACACGCCTGAAGCTATCTTGCTTTTTGTTGGCAACAAGTGAGTCTTCGATGATTCCGGCAACATTGATGATCGAATCGACGGTTATTCCTTCCTTTGCCAAGCTATTCAGAATCGTTGCAGGCGCATTTTCATCGAGTAGATCTACTTGTATGTAGGTCACTGATGCGTAGATCCCTGACAGGCGATCCATGGTTGTCAGGGCCTCCCTTGACGCTGCCAGCTTTTTGATTTCCTTTTCAATGGATGCTGGAGTAACCGTTTCCCCAGCTTCGCGATGACGCTGGATGAGCTGTGCCCGAAGCTGCGGCACTGATCGATCAGGCTCGTACCATGCCGGGAGACTGAGCTCGGACCGTCCGGTGATGATGAGGGACGAATGCTTGGATCCAATCTTCTCTAGGGCGGCGACGGCAATGCCTCGGGCTCCCCCAAGCGCCAGGAGACAGGTGGGTTGACGCTTGACGAGTGTGCTCGGCTCTTCGTCACTGGGTTGGCATGGAACCAGGGAGTGGACATGCAGCCCATGACGATCAATTGAGTATTCTTGCTCAGGTGATTCGAGGGAGCAAATAAAGTCCAGGTAGGATCTTGATTCCTCTGAATTGGCAACCTGACGATTGAGATCAATAACCGTTGATTGGATGTTTGAATACTCAGATGTGATCGATTTGAGCATGCCTGACAAGGCAGCGATGTAGGAAAAGGTGATAGACGAGTCTGCCGGTCTGGCTATCTGGCGACGTCCGAAATCCCCTTGTCCATGATGAATGAACACTAAGCGATGAGGTGTCGATGCTGCCGAAAGCGGCTCCAGCACTGAGCGCAGGTGAGAGAAGAGTGTCCAAAGGGACTTGATGGCTTCATCCGGTTCGAACTGGCTTAAAGCCTTCAGGGACTGTCCAAAGTTCTCAAGATGGCAGATCAGCATGAGGCCTTCTTGAGCGCCTTCGCCAGGAAGGCTTGAGGCTTCCGTGATCAGGTTCAGCAGTTCGGTTGGTGGTGCTGATTCTGCCGAACTAAGGTCATACTCAAACAGGTTGGTCTTGGGGACTCCGTCAAGTAGCTTTGAGTAAAAGGTATTGGATGGACTTGGAGCGATTACAATGGTTTGACGCTTGGTGTGCTTCAAGCCTTGTCCAGATACCAGGACAGGCAATCGATGACTGACACTGTCGAAGTGGGATAGTTGAGTTGGCTTCGCCTCGCTTACCCCGCTGGTTACTTTCCCGGCTGAATCACCTCGGCAGGGGTAGGGGAAACATTCGGCTGATCCCCATTTAAAATCAAGGCAATGTGTGCCGACACCTCTCTCAGGGTTCGGAGGTCACGAGTGCCTGTCTGTATACTCTGAATCGCTTCAGGCGCCACGTCAGAGAGAGTCGCCATGAATCCACCCATCACTTCAATTCTCTTGATGGAATCGATGCCGAGATCGGATTCCAGGTCTTGATCAGCATCCAGCAATTCAACAGGGTAGCCACTCTTCTCAGACAACAGGGAGGTGAGTTGAATCAAGACGGTTGCGGCATCCAGGCCAGTTGGGACGGATTTCAGTTCGGCAGAAGTCCCGTTCCCGTTGCCATTGAGGGGGGCTGTGGGAGTGGGAGGTGCCACTGGCGTGGACGGAGTGAGGGGTTGAGGGATAGTCGCCAACGGAGTGGTGGGCTGGATTGGCATCCCTCCGTTGCCACTCTCCTGGGGGGCAGCAGCCAAGGATGGAGTGGGCTGTTGTTGACCTGTGGGTTGAGGATAAGGGTTGGAAAGTGTGAGCGGCGGGGATGCAATCGCTGAAATCGGTTCGGATTGGATCCCATGCCCATTCAGCTGATGCTCAGGTAACAGCATGGTGGAAGCCGCCAGGGTCTCCTGACCCCCTGGTGCTGCACCATTAAGAAAGGCCGAGAAGACCTGGGTTTGCGAATTAATCATCATTCGCAGGGTTTCGTGGTAGGTGCGAAACGCTTCAAGACGGATATTGCTGGAGGAAGTGGGTTGATTCATCGAAGCGAGTGTGAGTTGGTTTGGGGACGATTGGACCGATGTTAGCATGACTGGAGCATGCGTATCTTCAACCACAGTCGTCACGGAGTGACGACTGGTTGTCACCGATACAGCATGGTGAACATCGTGCTGGGCCCTCTGCTTGGCTTTCTCGAGAGACTTCCAGGCATGGGCACCATTGATGAAGTAGTTAAATCCAGTTGTCTTCTTTTTCCCAGCAGCCGCACGAGTGGATGGGGCTGAGTCTTGATGCTGAAGCATGGCATTCAGCTTGGACCAGCTTAATGGAACCCCGTGGGAGGCAATCCGCATGAGTGATCCCAGCAGGTCATCGACTCCCTGGAGTCCATCCAGCGACACCGCCATCGAATCGGTGCCGCTCAGCGTTGAACGGACGAGTTTTGATAGGACCTTCTTCGGTCCAACCTCAATAAAGAAGCAGCAACCTGTTTCTTCGGCACGCTGAACAGAAGCTATGAAGTCGACACTGGAGACCATGTGAGTACCCAGGAGTTCCTGGATGGTCTTTGAGTCGATATCGCTGGAGCGGGGTGAGGTGCTTAGGATGAATTGGCGACCACATGGCTGATTGTTTCCGAACCTGACAGCTGCCAGGCTCTGCTTGAAGCGTTCATTGCATTCTCCCATCAAGCTGGAATGGAACGGATGGTTCGATTGCATCCTTTGGGTGGCAATTCCATCGCGAAGACACAGAGTTTCAATAGATTCCAGCTCTGAATTCAATCCTGAGAGCACAACCTGAGCTGGGGAATTGATATTTGCCAGGGTGACTGACTGGCTTTGGGATTTCTTCAGTACATCCCGGGCCAGAGCTTCGGTGCAGAAGAGGATGGACATCCCATAGCCAGCCTGGCCGAAGCCATGGATCGCTTCACCACGGCTCCTCAACAATTCGACAAGTTCCGCGGCTGACAGCCATCCCGTGGCGTACAAACTGACAAAGTCACCCAGGCTGTGCCCAAGCCCGACTGACCAGGGGATCTCCAGATGATTCACCAGTTCAAGATAGGCTAATTCAGTGATAGCCAGCAGGGACTGTTTGAGCTCCGCGGGTGGCCCATGTTTGGTGTCCGAAGTTCCGAACATGTAGTGGTCCACCACTTCTGCCCGGGTCTTCGCGTCAGGGATCAGTTGCTTCAGGAGTTCATGGGTCTGAAGTGGCGCAGCTGCCATACATGTAGCTCCCATCCCGCCATAGTCGGAACCTTGACCCGGAAAGAGCAAGGCGATCTGCTCAGGCCGCTTCGCTTCGATCGGCATGCCGGCTGAGGTCAAATGACAGACAAGCCACTCGCGCATGAACTCAGCATGACGTTCCTTCCCCTCCAGCAGGTTTGCCACGGTTTCTAACTTGTCACCGAGATCTGCTTTGCTGTTATCGGAGAGAATGATGACCCATTCTCCAGCCCCTTCAAACTGATGAGTCGTTAGATCCTGGCTCGTGACTGTGTCAGCAACAATCTGATTGACAGAGGTTGTCAATCCATTCGCTGAGCACTCTTCCTCCATCTGTCGTGCTTCAGTCAGCACCATCTTGATGCGACTGAGCAATTGACCAGGCTCAGCCGTAAACAGGAGCAGTCTGTAGCCAGATGTAAGCTTTGGTTGATAGAACGAAGCAGGTTGCCCATCACTTTCTTTGGATACATACTCCTGCAAAACGACGTGAAAATTAGTTCCCCCGAAACCAAATGCGCTGACACCTGCAGTTCGCGGCTGCCCCTCTTCCGCCACTAGCCATGGATGATTACCCGTTGGAAGATAAACAGTTTCCGAATGAACGACTTCCTTGATGTGAGCTTTGGTTCTGCTATGGACGGGAATGGCCTTGTTCTTCAAGGCCAGTGTTGCCTTGAGAAGCCCGGCCAATCCGGCTGTGCTCTTGGTATGGCCGATCAGGGTCTTCACGGACCCGACGGCACAGTGCACGCTTGGGTCGTTCTGGGCTTCCAGGAACGTGGTCAGCGCCTGGATCTCCGAGCGATCTCCCACGGGTGTGCCGGTTCCATGGGCCTCATAGAAGCCCAGCGTGGCTGGGTTCACTCCGGCATCGGCGTAGGCTCTCGAAAAGGCCTGCACCTGCCCTTGATGGGATGGAGCTGTCATGGTCCGGCCGCGTCCGTCGCTGGAACTCCCGATCCCTTTGATGACGGCTTGGATCGTATCTCCGGAAGCTTCCGCATCTTCCAGACGCTTGAGAATCATGATTCCCGCACCTTCTCCAAGCACGATTCCGTCTGCTTCGCTGGTGAATGACTTGGCTTTTCCAGTGGGAGAGAGAGCCTGGGTTTCCGAGAAGCAGAAGTAGGCAAAAGGAGACTGGAGAGTGTCTATGGCACCCACCACGGCCATGTTCACTTCCCCTTTCCTGAGCTTGTGAACGGCCACATCCAGCGCAGCAAGTGACGATGCACAGGCAGCATCAACTGTGCAATTCGTACCGCCTAGATTGAAACGATTGGCAACTCTCCCTGCCGATACGTTGGGGAGGATTCCAGCAAAGCTATCGCTGGTCCAGGTTGGCAGCAATGAATCAATCTGTTCATGATGATGCAAGAGGGGGGCAAGTTCGGACTGCATCACGTAGCCTTGCCCCAACTCTCCCAGACCTCCGCTATATCCAAGGATCACACATGTGGAATCTCGATCAAAGAGACTTTCCTCCGGGTAGCCAGCGTCTTGGAGTGCTTCCTTGACGCAAACAAGAGCCAGAAGCTGGGCAGGATCAATCGACGCTAATGATTGTGGCGGAATTCCAAATTCAATGGGATCGAATTGAACAGCATCCAGAAATCCGCCCCATTTGGAATGGATCTTGTTGGTTTCCTTGGAATCGGCTGAATAAAAATCCTTGATGGACCAACGCTCTTCGGGAATCTCCTTGATCTGCTCCCTGGATCGCGTGATCAGGTCCCAGAACTGCTCTGGATTGTTGGCACCAGGAAGCTTGCAGGAGAGACCGATGATGGCGATATCCTCTTGCCCTCTGTACTCTCCGTGGTTGCTGCCACCCTGAGCGCGTTCAGCGATGGCTGCCTTGGCCTGTTGCGCTGGAGTTTCCAGACCGGCCTTGATGTTTTCGTGCAATTGATGGATGCTCGTCTGCCTGTCCATCAGGCAGACAGCTTCACCCAGCATGTACATACCAAGCTTGAGCTGATCTTCTTCAGTCACTTTGACCAGCCCTCCTCCGTCGCGCTTCAGGCCTTTGGAGGCCAATCTCAGACGGCCGAGAATCAATCCATCCAGCTCATTGGAGATCTCCCTGACGGGCACTTGATCTTGTACCAGTTGATCACGCTTGGCATTGAATTCCCTTGAAAAATCTGTGTCTGCACAACGGCTCTGATGGCCGGGTGATGTTTCCAGAAAGACGGTGTTTGTGCAGTCCAGAGAGACCTGCTGATAGGTCTGAGTGATGGCTTGGTCGGCAACGATCTCCCGCGTTGCCAGGTAGGCTGAACCCACCAGAAGTCCACAGGTTGCTCCGGCTTTCACCAGATCATCAACCATGTAGGCGGCAAAGGCTGCGGACGCTTCGTCATGAATACCACCAGCCAGCACCAGGCACACTTCACGGCTGACCGCACTGCTCTGGTTCAGGACGACCTTGATGGATCGTTCCCAGAGATTCAATGAACTCAGGGGCCCAATATGGCCGCCACATTCTCTGCCTTCAAGAATAAAGTCTCTCCAGCCTTCTTTGATGAAGAGACCCAGGAGCTCAGGAGTGGGAGCATGTATGAACACACGAAGCGTCTGGGAGGCAATCTCTTTGGCCTGGGCAGGCGTTCCACCTGCCAGGATGCAGAAACTGGCATCTGAGCGCTTGAGAACGGCGATCTGGGACTGTAAATGTGCTGAGTTGATGAAACCAAGCAGACCCACTCCCCAGGGTCGGTCCGGAATCAACTTGGACGTGTTGATCAGAACCTTGTCAAGAGCTTCCGCTGTCATCATTGCGGCTGCGATGGTTGGCAGGGCCCCCCCCCTGGCGACACTGGCAGCGAATTCAGCATTGTCGCTGACTCGGGACATGGGACCCTGAATGATCGGGTACTGGACACCGAATTGCGTGGCGATTGTTTTCGGTTGTCGGCTGGCAGCGCTACTGCTCACCTTGATCGTGCGGTAGGCGTTCACCAGCCGTCCAAGGGTGCGGTACTGAGTGGCGAACTCCTTGGCTAGATCAATTCCTTCACCAATGGGAAACATCCATCGAGACTTCCATGCTGCTAATTCAGATAATGGTGACGCCTCAATGCTGCTGCCAAACAAATAGTTCGGTCCACCTTTCCCAGGCAACGTGATGCAACGGACCTCCCCTGCTCCATCCTCCGATGACCGTAGGACGATGGATTGTCGTCCATTGGCCCGTGACAGCAACTGCTTTGTGGCCGCCGGCAGGTTGGAATCCTGTAGAAGGAGGGTTTGCTCGTCCAGGAGGATGGAGCGAACACCTTGGCTGTTCAACGCTGAGAATGAAAGAAGTCCTAACGGACCGGCCACGATCAGGGTGTGGGACTTCAAGCAGCTGAGGGCCTTCTGGATCAGGATATATTGTGAATCGCTTCCACAAAGACCACCTGCTTCATATCCTTCAATGACAAGGCTTGGGGAATCTCCCTGTTGCCAGGGTGATTCCATGGCCTGCTCCACATCTCGAATGGAGCCCAGTTTTGGAATTGGGTTCAGACTTGCCAGCTCTTCAGCCTGAGCACGTGTCACCCGGCTCCAGGGCACGATCACCCGTACAGGATGGCTTGTGCTCGATTCTGCTCCTGCAGCCAAGGACTGGACCAGCTTCGCCGTGTTGAAGTTCTTGCACGCCATTGCAAAGATGGCTGAACCAAGCCTTGACACACCATCCTCCCAGATCTCTGGGAGTTGATCTTCAAAGCCAAAGCTCTCCAGACACACTTTTGCCCCTGCTGCTGCTGCCCGCTCAGCCGCTCTGATCCACGCCCCGACTGGGCGGATCATGACGAACACCTGATTGCGGTTATCCATTTCTTAGCGCAGCCGTCAGTGAGTCAATCTATATCACTAAAATCATCCAATCAAGTTGCCCCATCGTGGCCACATCAGCAATTGCACACAGCCCAGGTTGCGGCACGGCCCAGTTCCCCTTGCAGCGGATCAGCGGCCTTGCTGGAGTTGGTTCTCCAGGGCACCTGGCGTTGTCTTGTGTGATGCTGGAATACGGCCTGGGCGATTGATGGAGCTGGTTAACGTTTGAATACAACACAGAGCGTTCACCCGTTGTAACGCATGTGACAGCTTTATCCCCCCGCTGGATTGGCTCGCCACGCTTCGCTTCCAGGGTTCGTTGATCCTGGCGATCTTGCGGGTGACGACCGGTCTGAGTACCGACCACACCATGGACCGCCGGGCCCAGGGGCGTGCAGCTTCAGGGCTCCTGAGGTTGCCGCTGCCCCATCCTGTCGAAGGCCTGCCAACGGATCTGATCGATGGGCCCCAGAGGGGTGGCTGCCCCCTCTCCGGCCCGTACCTGGACCAGATCCGGTCTCCCGGCCAGCACTTCCAGCCCCGACCCCAGAGCGAATCGGGCCGTTCCTTTCAGCTGCCCTCGGTACAGGGACCGGCCGGCGCCGTCGCGGACCTCCACCCAGCTCGGCTGCTCGCTGCTGAGTTCCAGGGTCGATCCGAGGTCGGCCGCCGGGCCGTTTGTCGCTTTCGGCTCGACCCTGTCGGCGTCTGTCCCCGGCTTCTGAGCAGGGGCCTCCTGGTTGTGCTCCGCAATGGCGATCGGCACCGGTGACACCGGCTGCAGGCCGCGGCGTCCCCAGAGCAGGGCGGCACCGCCAGCCAGCAGAAGCAGGACGGCCAGGCCTCCGGCCACCGCCCCCCAGGGCGTCTTCGCTCCAGAGGGTTGGTTCGTCCCGGCTGGCGGCCGTGGCTCTGAGCCCAGGGTCTGGCCCGCGGCTGGGTTCGGTTCGGCCCCATCCAGGGTTGTTGCCGGGGGCGCCGGGCCCTCCCTGGGCAGCTGCAGATCCAGCAACGGATCGATCAGGGCGTTCCCGTCCAGTCCCAGGCTGGTGGCCACCCGGCGGGCCTGGGCCATCAGATAGATGGGCTCCGGCAGTCGGGTGTGATCGCCGGACTCGAGGGCTTCGATGCGCTCGGTGCTGAGAAAGTTCTGCTCCGCCAGGATCGCCTGGGAAAGACCCCGGGCTTCGCGGGCCTGCCGCAGAACGCTTCCCAGCTCCACCAGCCTTGGATTCCGTGCGTCCTGGGGGGCAGTCCCAGCTCCCACAACCCCGGGCTGCGGGTTTCCGCTGTCCGCCCTCTGCGGTTTCGACGCGTCTTCTGCAGCGGTGGGGCTGTCGCTCAAGCGGAGGGAATCCCAGCGGAGGTCATCCTAGGGCTGGTTCCGGTGGCCCTCCTGACGGGGGCCCCGTCTCGGCGGAGGGTTGGGTCTGTGCGGCGGCGAGGCTCCATCGCGCCAGACTTCAGCCAGTCGCCCCGCTTCCGTGACCGCCCACCCTTTCGCCTCCCGCGGCAGCCTCCTGTTGGATGGCCTGGCCCGGACCCTGATTGGGTTGATCTTCGTCCATGCGCTGTTCGGGAAGCTGGGGGGGTTCGAGCGGGTGGCCGGCAGGATCGCCGCCCAGGGTGTTCCGGCCGCGTCCCTGACGCTGGTGGCCGCCATGGTGCTGCTGGCGGTGGGATCGGTGCTGCTGATCAGTGGCTGGCGAACCCGCCTGGGGGCGGTGCTGCTGCTCGTCTTCCTGATTCCCACCACGGCGATTTTCCATGGCGATGTGGGTGATCTTGCGGAGCGCATTCAGCTGCTCAAGAATCTGGCGATCATCGGCGGCCTGCTGCTGGTGGCCAACCGTGCGCCCTGAGCGTGCCCCCCGATTGCCGGCTCAGTAGAGCCGGCTCAGCACGAACTCCGGCAGACCGAGCAGGGCCGTGGAGGTATCGGAGGCAGGCAGCCATTGCAGGGCCTCGCCGGCTTCGCGGGCAAACCCCTCGGCCAGGGCCCTGGAGCGGGGAATCGCCTCGCAGCCGCGAACCAGGGCGAGGGCCTGGTCCAGGTCTCCCGGTTCACAGAGCTCACGCTCGATCAGGCCGGCCAGGGCCGGACGCTCCTCCAGGGCGTAGAGGACAGGGGCGGTGAGGTAGCCCGCCGCCAGATCGCTGGCGGCGGGTTTGCCCAGCTGTTGATCACTGCCAGTGAAATCAAGGATGTCGTCCACCACCTGGAAGGCCAGGCCCAGCTGCCGGCCGAACCGATAGAGCTCATCGAGGTGCTGTTCGGTGAGGGCGCTGAGCACCCCGACCGCCCGGGCGCTGTTGGCGATCAGGGATGCGGTTTTGCAGTAGCTCTTCTCGAGATAGGTCTCGAAGCTCTGGCCGGTGTCATAGCGATAGAGACCCTGGCGCACTTCGCCATCGGCCAGATCCATGATCACCCGGGAGAGCAGTTTCACCACCTCCAGATCATCCAGGTTGGCCAGATGCCAGCTGGCCTGCGCAAAGAGAAAATCACCGGCCAGAACCGCCAGACGGTTGTTGAAGCGGCTGTGGACCGTATCCACGCCGCGCCGGGTGGAGGCCTCGTCGACCACGTCGTCGTGCACGAGGGAGGCGGTGTGGATCATTTCGGTGATCTCCGCCAGGCGCCGCTGGCGGCTGCCCAACTCCCCATCGGGGGCCAGGCCCCGGGCGAGCAGCAGGACGATGCCTGGCCGGATCCGCTTGCCTCCCGCGCTGAACAGGTGCTCGGCGGCGGCCTGAAGGATGGGGTGGCCGGCTCCGATCAGGCTGCGCAGATCGCTCAGCAGGGTTTCCAGGTCGTTCTCGACCGGCTGGAGGAGCTCTGCAACGGTGGCCATGACTCCCGCCCTGTGACCCGATCCTAGAAGGCCTGGACCGAGGACCGGAGGCAGACCTGCTCGACCTCCGGCTCCCAACCCAGCCAGGGGGCTGCGGCCTGGGCAAAGGCCTGGGGATCTCCGGTGACGCAGAAGCGACCTTGTTCAGGTGGGAGCGGCGGGGCATGCAGGCCGCAGCAGCGTGCCTTCGGGGCCGGCCGGTGCCCCAGCCGTTCACTGAGCAGATCCACCGCCGCCATGGCCGGATCCACCAGTTCCACCTCGGCGGGCAGGAGCTCCCGCAACAGCTCCTCCAGCAGGGGGTAGTGGGTGCAGCCCATGATGATCGCGTGCACCTGCGCCTCGAGCAGGGGCTCCAGATAGGTGATGGCCGCCGCCCGTAGGCAGGGATCGGCAAAATCGCCCGCTTCGATCAGGGGGACGAAGGCCGGACAGCCCACTTCGACCACGACACGGTCGGGGTTGCCGGCCCGCAGGGCTCGGCCATAGGCCCCGCTGGCCGCCGTGGCCGGGGTGGCCAGCACCCCGACGCGCTGATGACGCAGCCGGATCGCCACGCTGTGGATCAGGCCCAGCACCGGCAGGCCCGCACCGGCCTCCGCTTCGGCCACATCGAAGGCCAGGGCGTTGGTGGTGTTGCAGGCCATCAGCACGGCGCCCACGTTCTGGTGTCTCAGCCAGGACACCACCTCCGCCGCAATGCGGCGGATCTCGGCGGGGGGGCGCTGGCCGTAGGGCACCCGGGCCGTGTCGCCCAGATAGACGAAGGGCAGGTCGGGATGGTGCTCCAGCACCCGTCGCAACACCGTCAGACCGCCCACCCCACTGTCGAGCAGTCCGATGCGGCCCACCATCAGCGGCCCCCCAGGTAGCGCAGGATGCCACTGGCGATCGCCAGGGCCACGCGCTGGCGGTGGGCCGGGTCGGCGAGACGCGGTGAATCGATGTTGCCGGTGACGAAACCGGTCTCCACGAGCGCAGCCGGCATCACGGTGCGGCGGATCACGAAGAAGCGACCCTGACGCACGCCCCGGTCGGGGCTGCCGGGAGACACGCTCACCACCGCATCCTGGATCGCCGCCGCCAGAGCCCGGGACTGGCCGCCCTGGAAATAGAAGGTTTCGATGCCGTTCACGTCCGGACGGGCCATGCTCAGGGCGTTGGCGTGGATGCTCACGAACGCCGTGGCGTTGCTGCTGTTGGCCAGCGACACCCTGGGTGGCAGGTCGACGTCGATCTCGGAGGTCCGGGTCATCAGCACCTGCACCCCCCGGGCCTGCAGCAGCCGGGCCACCTGCAGGCTCACGTCGAGGACCACATCGGTCTCCCGCAGACCCCCGATTCCCACGGCTCCGGGGTCCGGCCCGCCGTGGCCGGGGTCGATGACGACCCGGAAGCGGCCGCTGGGCACCTGCGGCAGGCTGGAGGGCGAAAGTGGCGGGCGACGGTCGAAATTCGGCCTGGAGCGCCAGGGCACCGACGCCGCGGTGAGGTCCCCTTCCCCCATGGCGCGGAGGCTGCCCCTGGGCAGACCCTTCAGTTCCAGCCGCCAGCGGTCCCGGGCGGTGCCCACCAGGCGCATCTCCCGGGGATCCAGCTGGATCCCCGGCCGGAACTCCAGCACCAGCCGGGTGGTGTCCGGCGTGGGTTTGCCGATGCGGATCTCCTGGATGGATCCGTTGCCCCGCAGGCTGCGGGGGCGGATCGGCGCACCGGGCAGATCGATCCAGATCCGTGGCCCCATGCTGCCGCGACCGGCCTCGTAGAAGGCCTGCAGCGTGATTGAGGGGGAGGTGCGCAGTTCCAGGACGCCATCAGCCGTGATCCACCAGGCGCCCAGGGCGCTCGCCGCCCGGGCCGGCAGCGCCGCCAGCAGCAGGGCTGCCTGCAGGACTCCGGCGACCAGAACGCCGCCCAGGGGCCGCTGCAGCGGTGGACGTGCCATGGGCAGGGTCAGAACAGCGAGGGACGGCGGTGCTTGAGGCTGGGCATCTGGGCGCGAACCCTGTGGCCATGGGCGGGAGCGATGGGGGCGATGGCGGAGCCGACCCCGACGCCGGCATCGGCCAGCACCGTTCCCCAGGGATCGATCACGAGGGCGTGGCCGTGGGTCTGGCGACGCCCATAGTGCAGGCCGGTCTGGGCCGGCGCCAGCAGGTAGGCGGTGTTCTCGATGGCCCGGGCCTGCAGCAGGACCTGCCAGTGGTCCTTGCCGGTGAAGGCCGTGAAGGCCGCCGGGATCAGCAGCAGTTCGGCTCCCGCGCCGGCCAGGTGGCGATAGAGCTCGGGGAAGCGCACGTCGTAGCAGATGGACAGGCCGATGCGGCAGAGGCCCGGCACATCCACGACCGGCGGCAGCTGGGAGCCCGGCCGGACGGTGGCCGATTCCCGGTAGGTGTTGCCGTCGGGCAGATCGACGTCGAAGAGGTGGATCTTGTCGTAGCGGGCCAGGGGCTGGCCGTCCTTGCCCACCAGTTCGGCCCGCGTGAAGGTGAGCCCCT
>CAYGQY010000002.1:0-24722 GCA_964352195.1 uncultured bacterium | reverse complement strand
CCCAGGTGCTGTCGTCCTGCCAGTCGAAGCGCGGCTGCGTGGAGCGGGAGACGGGCCGGACCCGCCGTCCCTGGGCGATGAGGCGGTCCGTGACGCGACGGCCGGTCTTGCCGCTCGCTCCGATCACCAGGGTCGTTCCGTTGCGATTCGTGTTCTGCATGAGGTGGATGGCGTGGTCGTGGGTCTCACCCCCAGCCCGGCCTGCCGAGCCTGTTGAGGGCGCCCCTGAATCCTCTGCGGGGAGCGCCGCCTGGGCCATCGCCGAGATGCTCAGTTCCATATCCGAGCGTCCAGCCAATACCGTGCCGGCCATGGATCCATTCGCAGGTCTGCTCGACGGTCCGCGCGCGCGGGGCGCCTTCTCGCTCCGCACCGTGATGACGCCGCCGTGGTCGCTGCGGATCCTCGCCGAGTCCCCCATCACGGTGCTGGCGATCGTGCGCGGACACGCTTGGGTCGTCCCCGACGACGGCCAGCCGGTGCGCCTTGTCGCCGGTGATGTCGCCGTGACCCGCGCACCGGCTCACTACAACGTCGCGGACGATCCGGCGACGGTGCCCGAGATTGTGATCCACCCCGGCCAGCGCTGCTGCAACCGCGACGGCGAGTCGATCGAGGCTGAGCTGATGCACGGCGCCCGGACCTGGGGCAACGACCCGAACGGTTCGACGCTGATGCTCGTCGGCGCCTACGAGTCGACCAGCGACATCAGCGACCGACTGCTGCGCGCCCTGCCGCCGGTTCTGTCGCTGTCGAACGACACGTGGAATTCGCCGCTCATCGCCCTGCTGTGCGACGAGATGGCCAAGGAGGGTCCTGGCCAGGCCGCCGTGCTGGACCGTCTGATCGACCTCCTGCTGATCGCGATCCTGCGCGCCTGGTTCACCCGACCCGATGCCGACAGCCCGACCTGGTATCGGGCGCAGAGCGACCCGGTGGTGAGTCGTGCGCTGCAGGCGATGCACGACGACCCGGCATGCCCCTGGACGCTCGCGAAGCTCTCGCGGGAGGTCGGGGCCTCGCGCGCCGCGCTCTCACGGCGGTTCCAGGACGTTGTCGGGGAGTCGCCGATGAAGTTCCTGACCAGCTGGCGACTCGCGCTCGCCGCCGACATGCTCTGCGACCCGGAGGCCACAGTCGGCACGGTTGCCAACGCCTTGGGCTACAGCACCCCTTTCGCGCTGAGCACAGCCTTCAAGCGCGTCCGCGGAATCAGCCCGCAGGAGCACAGGGTGCGTTCGATAGCGCCCTCTTGAGGCATGGCCGGGATAGGAACCTGCCCTCGCTGATGGCCCCCCAGCACGAAGTGAGGTTGCGTGACGTCTCTCAGGTTGTGTAGGTGGGGTTCCCCCGATTTCATGGACACCGATCAGGGGTTCGCAGGGGTGAGTGTACGGATAGCGATGAACTGCTGCTCGTAGTCGATCGGACCGAGGTAACCGATCGACGAGTGTTGCCTTTCGCGGTTGTAATAGCCCACAATCCAGAAGACCAGATCTCGCTGCAGTTGCTGAGGACTGATGGGCACCCGACGATTGTCAGAGTGACGGGGCCCCGAAAACCGGTCCAGGGTGAATGAGAGTCCTCAGCCGGCCAGACAAGGAGGCCAGACGGCTGACCCAGCTGGAGAAGGAGAACGCCCGGCTCAAGAAGCTGCTGGCGAAGGCAGAACTGGAATAGGCGATGCTGTAGCCCTTGGCTTCTGCAAAGCAGTAGGGTCTTGAGGTGGGAAACTTCTGAGCCCGGAACGCCGGTGCGCTGCGACAGGGCCGTCATGGTCCTGCAGGAGCGTTTCCGGGCATCAGAACGCCTGGCCTGCCGGGTGGTGGGCCAACACCGCAGCACCCAGCGCCACAGCGGCAAGGTCGTCTCCATCGAGGAGGCCAAGCTCAGGGATCGTCTGCGGGAGATCGCCGCTGAGTACATCCGCTGGGGTCGCCGAGTGGCCTATCGCCTGCTGTGGCGGGAGGAAGGCCTGCAGCGGCCCAGTCCCAGGAAGCGAAAGCGGGCACGGCCCGCAGACGGCTCGGTCCGGCGCCACCGGGGCGAGCATCCCCACCAGGTGTGGGGCATGGACTTCCAGTTCGATGCCACCGCTGATGGCCGCAGGCTCAAGTTTCTGAACGTGATCGATGAGCACAGCGGCTTCTGCCTGGCCATCCGGGTGGACAGGCGCTGCAAGGCCAAGGATGTGGTGGCGGTGCTGGAGGAGCTCACCAGTCTCCACCCCGCACCTGCATTCATCCGGTCCGATAACGGGCCTGAGTTCATCGCTCAAGCTCTACGGGGCTGGTGCAAGAGCAGCGGTACCACCATGGCTACATCGAGCCTGGATCACCCTGGCAGAACGGTATATACGAGTCGTTCAACAGCCGGTTCAGGGATGAGTTCCTCATCACAGTGCTGTTCGCCATGGTGGCCGAGGCGCAGGGGCCTGGCCAATCGTTGGCTATGGGAGCCTAACACTGTCAGGCCCCTTGCTGACTTCCAGGGGGATGCGCCCCTGGAAGTCAGCTCACCAGCTGCAGCATGACCACCCACTCTCATTCGGCCTGGACTAATGAAGGGGGTCACGTCAGGGTAGTCGATGCATAGGAGCATGAACCTCATGGAACTTGACAGCTAGGCGGCCTGGGCACCCAACCTGCTGGCCCCCTGGACCCTCCGGCTGGTTCGCTGCACCGGTGGTTGGGCCTCCAGCAACCGCCGTTCACTGCTTGAATCCAGCACGACGTGCACTCGGCGCTGAAGAGCATCCTGATAGGGGGCGAGCTCCAGTCCCTCCGGCACCACCCGGAAGCGACGGATTGCACCGTCTCTGAGTAGAAATAACGGCATGGCCATCATCCGCTGGTCTCCTCAGGAAGCCACCACTCAGCCGTGTTGTCCAGACCGGGGATGACGTCCATCCCACCCATAGAGGTATTCGAGGTGACGTTAAGATTCGATCAGCTCGCAGCCGATGCTGAAGCGGCCCAGCTCTTCGCGGAGTTGCTCGGCCACGTCCCGATCCAGTAACGGCGAAAGGTGCGTGCCGCCGTCGAGCAGGTGGACCACGTCGCCGATCGCGCAACCCATGCGGCGGGCCAGCAGTTGATGCAGCTCGAAGAGCGATTCAGGGGAGACGTGAACGGGGCCCCGGATACGCAACCGGCTATCGGGCGCACTGGCAATCCCTCCTTCGATCCGTCGCAGCCCCGCCATCGTGGCCAGGACAAGCAGTTGGTCGCCGGCATCAAGCATCAGCTGGTTGGGGGGAAGCGAAAGGTGGGTGTGGGAGCGGTGGCGTCGCAGTGACACCACGGTGACGCCGTAGCCGTTCTCCAGTCGCGCAATACTGTTTCCACAGAGGGTGTCCCCGCTGACCAACTGATACCTCACCAGGAGCAGGTTGTTGGAGCCGATTCGGAGCACCCCCTCCACCCGCTCACCGAAGGCTGTGGCAACCACGGAATCGGCCACCAGATCAACAGTAGAGATCACGGTTAGGCCACCGAGCATCTCGCCCAGTGGTTCGGCAGCACCAAAATCATGGGCGAGGATCACCAAGCGGGTGTCCGGCCAGTGCCTCTGAACGGCGAGAGCGCCGTGCAGATTCATAAGCAAATCACTCGACAGAAAGGCAGCGGCCAGTAGCTCATGCCGCACGAGGTCGTTGACGGCTTCCAACAGGACGCGATAAGTGGGAGTACGAGGGTCCGCCAGGGGATCCCCTTCTGCCTGCACCCGCACTACGGGGATTGTTTCGGCGCGCAGCTCACCCCCCACTCGTCGGGCTAGCGCAGCGCCGTCCACGAGCAGAACCGGCTGGGCGTGGCGTCCTAGAACTCTGGAAACGGGAACTCCCAGCCGTTCCCGTAAAAGACGCTCCAGGATCACTGCCACCAGCGCCGAGGTGAGCAGCGTGCCGATCAGGGAATACAACAGCGTGCCCCCGATCAGCCAGCCATTCATCGCCTGCAGACCCTGTTTGCCCTCCAGAACCACGTTCACTGGGTCCACGTACTCTCCCTTCAACAGAGACAGGGTGACGAATGTCCCCTGCTTCCACCCCCCGGAGCGGGAAAAGAGCCCCAAACCCACTAGCAGAAGGCCTAACAACAGTGCGATGACACCAAGCAGCCGGGGGGGGCGCGCCAACCACCAGCGCATGAGTGGCGCGACGGAGATCAGCCGCTTCAACCGTCTCAGGAGGCTCGGTGAGATCCGTCTCGACAATGGCCCAGAGCCTTCGCTGGATTCACGGGCGGAGCCGGTGAGGCAAGAGGCGGGGGTCAGCAGGACTTCGGGCCCGCCCGTTGCGTTGGGGCTCAGGTGAATCCGTCGCTGGAGGTGGTGGTCGCTCCATGGAGCCTTGATGATCGCGTAGCGTTGACCATCCGCCAAAAAGCAGGCATCGAAAGGACCAGGATGCACTGCGGCATTGATGGCACTGGCCGTGAGCAGCACGGGATCAACCACCGCGATCCCCGGCAGTCGATCCTCCAGCAGGGCGGCCAGGTCAGCTGACTGGCTGGAGGAGCGAACCACAACCTGAGCCTCTGGGTTGAGCAGGCGTACCTGCAGAGCCGCTTCTAGATTCACCGTCGCATCAGGCGTGAGCAGCATCACGGCCCGGGCTTGATGGGCCCCCGCGCGCCTTAGAGCCTGGGCCTCACGCATGTCTCCCAGCACCATCTCCTCGCTCAGCCGCTCAGCCAGCCGCTGATCCCGCCAGTGTGGAACCCGCACATCCAGGCAGCGCAAGGGCACACCGAAGCTGAACAGGCGATCCAGACAGGCCTGACCGAGGGAGCCCAGACCGCAGACGAGCACAGGAGCAGCTCCGACCATCCTCGATAGCTCCAAAACATTTCTCGTGCAGGGACTCGTAGAAACCGCGGCGGCTGCCTGAGTCCATCAGGCGGTGGGCATGGGTCGATCAGGCATGCCAATGCAGATCAATGCTGGCGTTGAGGGCTCCGTGGAGGCAGGGCAATTCTCTTGCCAGTCCGGCATCGAGCTGATGGGCGAGTGACTCGGCGAGCACCTGGAGATCGCGCTGGTCCCCCAGGCCGGAGTCAATAAAAGATCTGAGCTGTTCCAGGTCATTATCATGATAGAAGGCATGTGTACCTCAGCTTGGACAGGACATTGAGTGGTGCCTATGGGAAATTGCCAATGAGTTGCGAATGAGTTAACTCGAGCCCGAGGGTGTCAATAAACACCTACGTATGTCTTCAGTGCGGAGGTCGTAGCCTAACGAATGAGCAGGACAGGCTCTACCATCCCAAGGCCGGACATCTCCTGCAGGGCTTCTTTCACATGACGCCCCTCTCGGCCGGAAGCCCAACTGAGCCAAAAGGACTCACTGAATAACAATGGGGAAGGCGGCAGTCCGCTTGAGAAAAGATCAGCACACTCTGAATCAATCTCCGTCTGACATCACTACATGCAGGGGGTTAACCCTCCAGATGCGCTCGGCGTACTCTGTAACTGAGCGGTCTGACGAGAAGAAGCCACTGAGTGCCGAATTGATCAGAGATTTGTGGTTCCACTTTGGTCGTTGGGACCAAGTTTTGCTAACGGTATCCTGGGTGCCGAGATAGTCGCTGAAATCGGCCAAAACTAGGTAGGGGTCGTGACCGAGAATATTGTCGACCAGAGGCCTGAAGAGATCACAGTCTCCGTTGCTGAAGTGGCCTTTCCCGATCAGCGAGAAGGCCTCCTTCACCAAAGGCATCGTTTCCAACAGCTCCCAAGGACGATAGTGCTCACGCAGCTGGGCAATTTGCTCGGTTGTCTTGCCAAACAGGAAGAAGTTGTCGGCTCCCACCTGCTCACGGATTTCGACATTAGCGCCATCTAGAGTCCCAATCGTGAGGGCGCCGTTCATCGTGAACTTCATGTTTCCTGTGCCGGAAGCCTCCAGACCGGCTGTGGAGATCTGCTCGGACAGGTCTGCCGCTGGATAAACTCTTTCACCCAATTTCACATTGTAGTCGGCGAGGAAGACCACATTCAATAAGCCACGAACATCGGGGTCGTTGTTGACCACTTCTGCAATGCCATTGATGAAGCGGATGATCAGCTTGGCCATCGTATAGCCAGGAGCTGCTTTGCCACCAAAGATGACGGTCCTCGGCACCATTCCGTCCGTCATTCCGTGCTTGATGCGTAGGTACTGAGCAATCACCTGCAGAGCATTAAGATGCTGGCGCTTGTATTCATGGATCCGCTTGACCTGGATATCGAACAGGGTCGTGGGATCCACTAGCACACTGGATTGCTGATCCACGATTACTGCCAGCCGGCGTTTGCAGCTGAGCTTGCAGGCCGCCCAGCGCTCCAGGAAGGAAGGATCGTTTTCATAGCTGACCAACTCCCGCAAGGAATCGGGCCGTCCTGGCCAGTCAGCACCAATCATCTCGCTCAGCAGATCGTTCAATGGCGGGTTCGCCAAAGCCAACCAGCGACGGGGGGTCACCCCATTGGTGACATTGGTGAATTTCCCCGGCCAGAGCCGGGCGAAATCGGGGAACAAGCTGGTCTTGACCAGTTTGCTGTGCAGTGCCGCCACCCCGTTGACGTGGTGGCAGCCAACGGTGGCCAGATTGGCCATACGCACGGTCTTGCTCCCCTCCTCGTCGATGATTGAGATGCGGCGAAGGATCTCATTGTCGCCCGGACAGTGAAGCCTCACCTGCTGCAGGAATCGGCCATTGATCTCATAGATGAGTTGTAGGTGGCGCGGGAGCAGCGACCGGAATAACTCCAGATCCCACTTCTCCAGGGCCTCGGGTAAGAGAGTGTGATTGGTATAGCTCAGCGAACGGGTGGTAATATCCCAAGCCGAGTCCCATGCCAGACGATGTTGATCGACTAGCAGGCGCATCAATTCGGCGACGGCGATCGCGGGGTGGGTGTCGTTCAGCTGAACTGCCCAGTGGTCGTGGAAGTCCTGCACCGGAATGCCCCGTTGGGTCAGGCTGCGGAGCATGTCCTGCAATGAGCAACTGACGAAGAAATACTGCTGCTTGAGCCGCAGCCGGCGCCCCGCATCAGTGCCGTCATTTGGATACAACACCTTGGAGAGAGTCTCCGAGGCCACCTTCTCTTCCACGGCTCGGCAATAGTCCCCTGAGTTGAACGCCTGAAAGTCGAAGGACACAGCAGCTTCGGCTTGCCAGAGACGCAGCCGATCGCAGGTATTGACTCGATAACCCAAGATGGGAACATCATGCGGAATCCCGGTCACTGTCTCGTCAGGGAACCATTGCACTTGGTGATGGCCGTTGTCGTCCTGGTGCTGCTCAATATGGCCACCAAAGCCCACCTGGCAGAACTTCTCGGGCTGGACAAGTTCCCAGGGCCATCCACCTTTGAGCCACTTGTCGGTGATTTCCACCTGCCAACCGTCTTGGATGATTTGATCGAAGATCCCAAACTCATAGCGAATGCCGTAGCCAGTAGCCGGAATCTCTAGTGTGGCAAGGGATTCCATGTAGCAGGCAGCAAGGCGACCCAGACCTCCATTCCCCAAGCCAGGTTCCTCTTCTTCTACCAGGATCTCCTCGAAGTTCTGGATGCCGAAACGTTGCAAGGCCTGGGCAGCTTCCTGCTGAATACCGAGCATTAGCAAATTGTTTTCAAGCTGTGGGCCAATCAGGAACTCAGCCGAGAGATAGGCTACAGCCTTGGGTTGCTGCACCTGAAGGGTATCCTTATAGGCCAGATGGCGAGTTATCAATCGGTCCCTCACCGCATAGCTGAGAGCCATGTAGAGGTCATGCCGATTCGCGTCCTTGGCGCGGCGTCCCAATGTGAAGAACAAGTGCTCCGTGATGCCATCGAACAGATCGTTTGAGGTCAGGCCAGTGCGCTGAGGATCTCTGTAGCTGGATGGGTCAGGCAGGCCCAGGGGCTCGAAACGTCGTGGTTGGGGCAAGGTGCTGCCAGTCATGGATTTCTGGAGGGCATGTTCCCTTCAACCTGACCACCAGCTGGACTGCTGAGGTTAAGGGACAGACAACATCTGCTGAATGGAAGCATCACTTAACACACTACCCTTTTGCTTCTTCCCAATGAAAGACCAAGTCAGCATCTCTCGAATAGTTATGATTACTTCTGAATCCATTCTGCAGTCAACAGCAGACTGGATCTGCTGTTCGCGCACCAGTCATTGAGATGCACGTCACCGGTTGGCGGCGCCACCTGTTGTTCGCCTGCGAGATCTACCTCGCGATCCTGAGCGAAGTGGCAGAGCCAATCTGAGTGCATGGTGGAGTGTCGTCTGTGCAGAAGGGACTGGCTCAGGTCTGCGCTTCATCTCCGTTCCGGCTTTGGCGGTATGGGGGAGCACCGGCGTCCGCTGCGGCCGTCGCCAGATTGGTGACGGTGTGCTTGTTCTGATCACCGTCACTCATCAAGCTCGCCACCAGTTCACTCCCGCGGAAGTGGATGTCCTCACCGAGGCGGCCCTGCGCCTGGCGGAACTCGTTGCGGACATGGAGACGCTGGAGGGCGAGGAGTCCGTACGGCTCGATCGGATCGCTCCGCCCTAGGGGCCGGCCGCCCGAAACCTGCTCGACTACCTGGCCCTGCGCCGGGTGCGTCGGGGTCGGACTGGCCCAGCTGGATGACCAGCTTTTTCCCGCCGCTCCTCTCTGAGGTGGTCTGGCTTTTCTGGACAGGCCCCATCGTTAACCTCTGAGACGGGGCACCGCCCCTGACCAGGGGCTCCCATCGATGAGCAAGCGACGCACCCACAGTCCCGAGTTCAAGGCCAGGGTCGCCATGGAGGCGATCAGTGGCCGCAAGACGATCCAGGAGATCGCCGCTGATCACGCGATCCACCCGATCCAGGTGAGCCAGTGGAAGAAGCAGATGCATGATGGCGCAAGCGAGCTGTACAACTTCTCGACGACGTTGGTCGACCGCCTGAAATCGACGGCAATGGCATGCAGAGCAATAGCAAGGCTGCTGCTGCTGCTGCTGAGGTCCTGGCTGACCAGCGCAAAAATCTTCGTTTTCAAGGCCCTGCAGATGGACACAGCGGCGGGCTCGCTCGGACGCCCAGGAACAACGCCATTGACTGGAAGAGACGTCTCGAAATCGTCTGAAGCCTGAAAAAAGATCTGGCCGGTCGCTTCAACCTGATGGCCCGTATGTGCCAGATCAGGCTTGGGCGTGGAGTGATCAATTGGGTCGATTTAGCTTAACATTTAAACAAGCTGAAATGGGACTAGCGCCACTGATTTATGCGCCAGCACCATGAATACATCCAAATTCACGCCGATAACTGGATCACGCGTGCAGCACGCATGCAACTATCTCCAAAACCCTCAGACTCGCACTCGGAAACCACTCTTTGCTTGCTAGATAGGTCCCATGTTCGTTACCCCCATGGCCCACTCGACCACCCCACCGCCTGCGGACATCCAGCAGCAGCTCTGCGCCATCAACGACGTGCTGCGCCGGATCCAGGCCCAGTTGGAATTTAAGCCCAGCAAGCCCTCAGTCCCTGGCTGCCCCTCACGGATGCTGCCAAGGCCCTCCACTTCAAGAGGAGCAGGGCGCTGCGGGCCGCCATCGTCCGCGGCCGCATCCCGCCTCAGTTCGTCAGAGCGACCCTGGGAGAGACCGGCAAGCGACGCACCCTTTACGTGGACGTGAAGGGCTTTGCCTCTCATCTACACCACCAGTGACGCCATCGAGGCGGAATCGAACCAGCACTGATACAGGGTGGTGTGCACCGTCAGCGAGTGCCCCAGGCTCTTGGCGGCCAGTGATGGGCTGATCTGCGGGTGATGAATCGCCCTCACCGCCCAGGCATGGCGCAGGTCGTAGGCGCGAAACGGCGCATCGAAGCGACGCAGAGCCACACCCAGCTGAGCACCGACGGTGCGGTGATCCCGATCAAGGTTGATGCGAGGCAGGCGCTTGTTCAGCAGCGACCAGCGCTCGACCCAGGCTTTGGGCAGCGGCAGCCCCTGCCGAGCACCCGTTTTCCCTCCACCGACCGCCACCAGACCGTTGGCCTGAACCTCCGCCATCAGCAGCGCCTCGTGGGGCCGGGTCCCGTAGGTCGCACAGACACCCGCCACCCACTGCCAGTCCAAAGGCAACCCATCGATCACCTCGACGATCACCGCATCACTGGGCAGATCCCTCGGTGCCGCGTCCTTCTGAGGGCTGTAGCCCTTGCCCAGGTCCTTGAGCTGCTGAACAGCCTGGGGTTCGAGATCCAATGCCCTGGCTACCGCCACCGCAGCGATCGAGGCGCGGCGCCTGCTGCGTGAACCGAGTTCCTTGCTCTCCACCAGTGCTTTCAACACCCGTAGATCAACGGCCGGAAGATCCAGCAACGGCTTGAGGGGGGCTGCGTAGTCGGTGATCCATGTCACAGCCTCACTGCCTCCTCGTTTTCGCTGCTTGCGCCACCAGATCTCAGTGCGGCGAAGAGCCTCAGTGCCACTAACCCCTGGACACGATTCCCCTCCTGCCTGACTGTTTCCCCCAAGCCACTGCTCGTGCGGGAAAGGCTGTAACCCCATCCGATGCAGCTGTAGGTCCCGTCCCAGCTTCTCGGCCAGCTTTCTGGCCTGATCGATTCCAGCTGGGTAAGGCAGGGGCGTCGAAATGCGCTGACGTTTCCAACTGCCGTCAGCGCAGGGGAGCGTGCCCCTCAGCCGCAGTCTCTGACCAGAAGGCACGACCTCAAGAGAGACCGGACAGCCCAGATCCCTCAGAGCCCAGTTGATGCGTCCGAGATAGGGGTCTTTGAAAGGCACGGGACCGTGACCGAAACCGTGACCACTCTGGTCGCAAATGGGCTTTTTCGTGACCAGATCGTGACCAGTGGGCCAAAAGACCAAAAATCACTGGATCCAGCTGATGGACTGTGCTGCAATGGATCTGGTCGATGGGGGCAGGGGGACTTGAACCCCCACAACGTCGCCGTCTGCGGATTTTAAGTCCGCTGCGTCTACCGATTCCGCCATGCCCCCAGCCGGTTGATCCTAGATTCAGGATTCGTCGCCTTCAGAGCCGTGCCGCTGTCTGGGTTGCTGCACTCCCTCAGCCCGGAGACCCTGCTGGTCCTGGGTGCCTACCTGGCCCTGGCGGGCACCTATCTGGTGGTGGTGCCGCTGGCGCTCTACGGGTGGATGCATCGCCGCTGGACCGTGATGGGGAAAATCGAGCGCACGGCGGTCTACGGCCTGGTCTTTTTGTTCTTCCCGGGCCTGATTCTGTTCGCGCCCTTCCTCAACCTGCGCATGGCCGGCCAGGGCGAATGACACGGGGCCAGTCGCTGCTGCTGGGGCTCGGGATCTTCGCGGCCGGGGGGATCGCCTACGGGATCTTCCGGGCGGCGGGCCTGGAAGGGTTCTCGCCCGGCATCGCGGCCGAAGCCGTGCTGATTCTTGCGGTGCTCGGGTGGACGGGCAGCTACCTCGCCCGGGTGATCACCGGTCGGATGACCTTCATGGAACAGCGCCGGCGCTACCGCTCCGCCTTCGACGCCCTCACCGCCGAGCAGCTCCAGAAGGAATTCGACGCGCTCAGTCCGGCCGAGCAGGAGCAACTGCTTCGGGAGGTGGGGCAGCTCAAGGACGACGTCACGATGTGAGCCCGGCGCTGATGAGCCCGGCGCCGGTTGGCCCCTAGGCTCAGCCCACACCCCCGTCCACCGGCCCGATGAGCGCCGTACCCGCCAGCCTCAGCACCAGCTGGATCGCCCGCCGCTTCGATGCCCTGCGGCAACGCCGGCGCTGCGCCGTGATGCCCTTCCTGATGGCGGGGGATCCCGATCTCACCACCACCCGGGCCACCCTGCTGGCCCTGGAAACGGCCGGCGCCGACCTGATCGAACTAGGCATTCCTTACAGCGACCCCCTGGCCGATGGCCCGGTGATCCAGGCGGCGGCCGGACGCGCCCTGGCCGCGGGCACCACGCCCTCCCGGGTGCTGGACCTGCTGGAGGGCCTCCAGGGCGAGCTGAACACCCCCGTGGTGCTGTTCACCTACGCCAATCCACTGCTCAACCGCGGCCTGGAGGCGTTCTGCCGCGACGCGGCTGCCGCCGGGGCCGCCGGTCTGGTGGTGCCGGATCTGCCCCTGGAGGAGGCGGAACGCCTCGCCCCGATCGCCGCCGACCGGGGTCTGGATCTGGTGCTGCTGGTGGCACCTACCACGCCACCCGAGCGGATGGCGCGCATCGTGGCGGCCAGCCGGGGCTTCACCTATCTGGTCAGCGTCACCGGGGTGACCGGGGCACGCCGCGAACTGGAATCACGGGTGGGAGCACTGGTGCGGCAGATCAAGGCGCTCGGACCGACGCCCGTGGCGGTGGGGTTCGGCATCTCCGGAGCCGGGCAGGCCTGCCCGGCTCCGGAGATGCCGAACCCCACCGCCACGGGCGTCGGTCCGAGCGCCTTGATCTGCCGCACCAGTGCTCCCACCCGTGATTCCAGTTCGCGGCGTGCCCCGGTCACCCCGGTGACGCTGACCAGATAGGTGAAGCCCCGGCTGGCCGCCACGATGCGCGCCATCCGCTCGGGTGGCGTGGTAGGTGCCACCAGCAGCACCAGATCCAGACCCCGGTCGGCGGCGATCGGGGCGAGGCGTTCCGCCTCCTCCAGGGGCAGATCCGGCACCACCAGACCGGCGGCCCCGGCGGCAGCCGCGTCGCGGCAGAACGCCTCCAGGCCGCGGTTGAGCAGTGGATTGGCGTAGGTGAACAGCACCACGGGGGTGTTCAGCTCGCCCTGGAGGCCCTCCAGCAGGTCCAGCACCCGGGAGGGCGTGGTGCCCGCGGCCAGGGCGCGTCCGGCCGCCGCCTGGATCACCGGGCCATCGGCCAGGGGGTCGCTGTAAGGAATGCCTAGTTCGATCAGGTCGGCGCCGGCCGTTTCCAGGGCCAGCAGGGTGGCCCGGGTGGTGGTGAGATCGGGATCCCCCGCCATCAGGAAGGGCATCACGGCGCAGCGCCGGCGTTGCCGCAGGGCATCGAAGCGGCGGGCGATCCAGCTGGTGCTGAGGCTGGCGGGTACGGCGCTCATCGGGCCGGTGGACGGGGGTGTGGGCTGAGCCTAGGGGCCAACCGGCGCCGGGCTCATCAGCGCCGGGCTCACATCGTGACGTCGTCCTTGAGCTGCCCCACCTCCCGAAGCAGTTGCTCCTGCTCGGCCGGACTGAGCGCGTCGAATTCCTTCTGGAGCTGCTCGGCGGTGAGGGCGTCGAAGGCGGAGCGGTAGCGCCGGCGCTGTTCCATGAAGGTCATCCGACCGGTGATCACCCGGGCGAGGTAGCTGCCCGTCCACCCGAGCACCGCAAGAATCAGCACGGCTTCGGCCGCGATGCCGGGCGAGAACCCTTCCAGGCCCGCCGCCCGGAAGATCCCGTAGGCGATCCCCCCGGCCGCGAAGATCCCGAGCCCCAGCAGCAGCGACTGGCCCCGTGTCATTCGCCCTGGCCGGCCATGCGCAGGTTGAGGAAGGGCGCGAACAGAATCAGGCCCGGGAAGAACAAAAAGACCAGGCCGTAGACCGCCGTGCGCTCGATTTTCCCCATCACGGTCCAGCGGCGATGCATCCACCCGTAGAGCGCCAGCGGCACCACCACCAGATAGGTGCCCGCCAGGGCCAGGTAGGCACCCAGGACCAGCAGGGTCTCCGGGCTGAGGGAGTGCAGCAACCCAGACAGCGGCACGGCTCTGAAGGCGACGAATCCTGAATCTAGGATCAACCGGCTGGGGGCATGGCGGAATCGGTAGACGCAGCGGACTTAAAATCCGCAGACGGCGACGTTGTGGGGGTTCAAGTCCCCCTGCCCCCATCGACCAGATCCATTGCAGCACAGTCCATCAGCTGGATCCAGTGATTTTTGGTCTTTTGGCCCACTGGTCACGATCTGGTCACGAAAAAGCCCATTTGCGACCAGAGTGGTCACGGTTTCGGTCACGGTCCCGTGCCTTTCAAAGACCCCTATCTCGGACGCATCAACTGGGCTCTGAGGGATCTGGGCTGTCCGGTCTCTCTTGAGGTCGTGCCTTCTGGTCAGAGACTGCGGCTGAGGGGCACGCTCCCCTGCGCTGACGGCAGTTGGAAACGTCAGCGCATTTCGACGCCCCTGCCTTACCCAGCTGGAATCGATCAGGCCAGAAAGCTGGCCGAGAAGCTGGGACGGGACCTACAGCTGCATCGGATGGGGTTACAGCCTTTCCCGCACGAGCAGTGGCTTGGGGGAAACAGTCAGGCAGGAGGGGAATCGTGTCCAGGGGTTAGTGGCACTGAGGCTCTTCGCCGCACTGAGATCTGGTGGCGCAAGCAGCGAAAACGAGGAGGCAGTGAGGCTGTGACATGGATCACCGACTACGCAGCCCCCCTCAAGCCGTTGCTGGATCTTCCGGCCGTTGATCTACGGGTGTTGAAAGCACTGGTGGAGAGCAAGGAACTCGGTTCACGCAGCAGGCGCCGCGCCTCGATCGCTGCGGTGGCGGTAGCCAGGGCATTGGATCTCGAACCCCAGGCTGTTCAGCAGCTCAAGGACCTGGGCAAGGGCTACAGCCCTCAGAAGGACGCGGCACCGAGGGATCTGCCCAGTGATGCGGTGATCGTCGAGGTGATCGATGGGTTGCCTTTGGACTGGCAGTGGGTGGCGGGTGTCTGTGCGACCTACGGGACCCGGCCCCACGAGGCGCTGCTGATGGCGGAGGTTCAGGCCAACGGTCTGGTGGCGGTCGGTGGAGGGAAAACGGGTGCTCGGCAGGGGCTGCCGCTGCCCAAAGCCTGGGTCGAGCGCTGGTCGCTGCTGAACAAGCGCCTGCCTCGCATCAACCTTGATCGGGATCACCGCACCGTCGGTGCTCAGCTGGGTGTGGCTCTGCGTCGCTTCGATGCGCCGTTTCGCGCCTACGACCTGCGCCATGCCTGGGCGGTGAGGGCGATTCATCACCCGCAGATCAGCCCATCACTGGCCGCCAAGAGCCTGGGGCACTCGCTGACGGTGCACACCACCCTGTATCAGTGCTGGTTCGATTCCGCCTCGATGGCGTCACTGGTGGTGTAGATGAGAGGCAAAGCCCTTCACGTCCACGTAAAGGGTGCGTCGCTTGCCGGTCTCTCCCAGGGTCGCTCTGACGAACTGAGGCGGGATGCGGCCGCGGACGATGGCGGCCCGCAGCGCCCTGCTCCTCTTGAAGTGGAGGGCCTTGGCAGCATCCGTGAGGGGCAGCCAGGGACTGAGGGCTTGCTGGGCTTAAATTCCAACTGGGCCTGGATCCGGCGCAGCACGTCGTTGATGGCGCAGAGCTGCTGCTGGATGTCCGCAGGCGGTGGGGTGGTCGAGTGGGCCATGGGGGTAACGAACATGGGACCTATCTAGCAAGCAAAGAGTGGTTTCCGAGTGCGAGTCTGAGGGTTTTGGAGATAGTTGCATGCGTGCTGCACGCGTGATCCAGTTATCGGCGTGAATTTGGATGTATTCATGGTGCTGGCGCATAAATCAGTGGCGCTAGTCCCATTTCAGCTTGTTTAAATGTTAAGCTAAATCGACCCAATTGATCACTCCACGCCCAAGCCTGATCTGGCACATACGGGCCATCAGGTTGAAGCGACCGGCCAGATCTTTTTTCAGGCTTCAGACGATTTCGAGACGTCTCTTCCAGTCAATGGCGTTGTTCCTGGGCGTCCGAGCGAGCCCGCCGCTGTGTCCATCTGCAGGGCCTTGAAAACGAAGATTTTTGCGCTGGTCAGCCAGGACCTCAGCAGCAGCAGCAGCAGCCTTGCTATTGCTCTGCATGCCATTGCCGTCGATTTCAGGCGGTCGACCAACGTCGTCGAGAAGTTGTACAGCTCGCTTGCGCCATCATGCATCTGCTTCTTCCACTGGCTCACCTGGATCGGGTGGATCGCGTGATCAGCGGCGATCTCCTGGATCGTCTTGCGGCCACTGATCGCCTCCATGGCGACCCTGGCCTTGAACTCGGGACTGTGGGTGCGTCGCTTGCTCATCGATGGGAGCCCCTGGTCAGGGGCGGTGCCCCGTCTCAGAGGTTAACGATGGGGCCTGTCCAGAAAAGCCAGACCACCTCAGAGAGGAGCGGCGGGAAAAAGCTGGTCATCCAGCTGGGCCAGTCCGACCCCGACGCACCCGGCGCAGGGCCAGGTAGTCGAGCAGGTTTCGGGCGGCCGGCCCCTAGGGCGGAGCGATCCGATCGAGCCGTACGGACTCCTCGCCCTCCAGCGTCTCCATGTCCGCAACGAGTTCCGCCAGGCGCAGGGCCGCCTCGGTGAGGACATCCACTTCCGCGGGAGTGAACTGGTGGCGAGCTTGATGAGTGACGGTGATCAGAACAAGCACACCGTCACCAATCTGGCGACGGCCGCAGCGGACGCCGGTGCTCCCCCATACCGCCAAAGCCGGAACGGAGATGAAGCGCAGACCTGAGCCAGTCCCTTCTGCACAGACGACACTCCACCATGCACTCAGATTGGCTCTGCCACTTCGCTCAGGATCGCGAGGTAGATCTCGCAGGCGAACAACAGGTGGCGCCGCCAACCGGTGACGTGCATCTCAATGACTGGTGCGCGAACAGCAGATCCAGTCTGCTGTTGACTGCAGAATGGATTCAGAAGTAATCATAACTATTCGAGAGATGCTGACTTGGTCTTTCATTGGGAAGAAGCAAAAGGGTAGTGTGTTAAGTGATGCTTCCATTCAGCAGATGTTGTCTGTCCCTTAACCTCAGCAGTCCAGCTGGTGGTCAGGTTGAAGGGAACATGCCCTCCAGAAATCCATGACTGGCAGCACCTTGCCCCAACCACGACGTTTCGAGCCCCTGGGCCTGCCTGACCCATCCAGCTACAGAGATCCTCAGCGCACTGGCCTGACCTCAAACGATCTGTTCGATGGCATCACGGAGCACTTGTTCTTCACATTGGGACGCCGCGCCAAGGACGCGAATCGGCATGACCTCTACATGGCTCTCAGCTATGCGGTGAGGGACCGATTGATAACTCGCCATCTGGCCTATAAGGATACCCTTCAGGTGCAGCAACCCAAGGCTGTAGCCTATCTCTCGGCTGAGTTCCTGATTGGCCCACAGCTTGAAAACAATTTGCTAATGCTCGGTATTCAGCAGGAAGCTGCCCAGGCCTTGCAACGTTTCGGCATCCAGAACTTCGAGGAGATCCTGGTAGAAGAAGAGGAACCTGGCTTGGGGAATGGAGGTCTGGGTCGCCTTGCTGCCTGCTACATGGAATCCCTTGCCACACTAGAGATTCCGGCTACTGGCTACGGCATTCGCTATGAGTTTGGGATCTTCGATCAAATCATCCAAGACGGTTGGCAGGTGGAAATCACCGACAAGTGGCTCAAAGGTGGATGGCCCTGGGAACTTGTCCAGCCCGAGAAGTTCTGCCAGGTGGGCTTTGGTGGCCATATTGAGCAGCACCAGGACGACAACGGCCATCACCAAGTGCAATGGTTCCCTGACGAGACAGTGACCGGGATTCCGCATGATGTTCCCATCTTGGGTTATCGAGTCAATACCTGCGATCGGCTGCGTCTCTGGCAAGCCGAAGCTGCTGTGTCCTTCGACTTTCAGGCGTTCAACTCAGGGGACTATTGCCGAGCCGTGGAAGAGAAGGTGGCCTCGGAGACTCTCTCCAAGGTGTTGTATCCAAATGACGGCACTGATGCGGGGCGCCGGCTGCGGCTCAAGCAGCAGTATTTCTTCGTCAGTTGCTCATTGCAGGACATGCTCCGCAGCCTGACCCAACGGGGCATTCCGGTGCAGGACTTCCACGACCACTGGGCAGTTCAGCTGAACGACACCCACCCCGCGATCGCCGTCGCCGAATTGATGCGCCTGCTAGTCGATCAACATCGTCTGGCATGGGACTCGGCTTGGGATATTACCACCCGTTCGCTGAGCTATACCAATCACACTCTCTTACCCGAGGCCCTGGAGAAGTGGGATCTGGAGTTATTCCGGTCGCTGCTCCCGCGCCACCTACAACTCATCTATGAGATCAATGGCCGATTCCTGCAGCAGGTGAGGCTTCACTGTCCGGGCGACAATGAGATCCTTCGCCGCATCTCAATCATCGACGAGGAGGGGAGCAAGACCGTGCGTATGGCCAATCTGGCCACCGTTGGCTGCCACCACGTCAACGGGGTGGCGGCACTGCACAGCAAACTGGTCAAGACCAGCTTGTTCCCCGATTTCGCCCGGCTCTGGCCGGGGAAATTCACCAATGTCACCAATGGGGTGACCCCCCGTCGCTGGTTGGCTTTGGCGAACCCGCCATTGAACGATCTGCTGAGCGAGATGATTGGTGCTGACTGGCCAGGACGGCCCGATTCCTTGCGGGAGTTGGTCAGCTATGAAAACGATCCTTCCTTCCTGGAGCGCTGGGCGGCCTGCAAGCTCAGCTGCAAACGCCGGCTGGCAGTAATCGTGGATCAGCAATCCAGTGTGCTAGTGGATCCCACGACCCTGTTCGATATCCAGGTCAAGCGGATCCATGAATACAAGCGCCAGCATCTTAATGCTCTGCAGGTGATTGCTCAGTACCTACGCATCAAGCACGGAATGACGGACGGAATGGTGCCGAGGACCGTCATCTTTGGTGGCAAAGCAGCTCCTGGCTATACGATGGCCAAGCTGATCATCCGCTTCATCAATGGCATTGCAGAAGTGGTCAACAACGACCCCGATGTTCGTGGCTTATTGAATGTGGTCTTCCTCGCCGACTACAATGTGAAATTGGGTGAAAGAGTTTATCCAGCGGCAGACCTGTCCGAGCAGATCTCCACAGCCGGTCTGGAGGCTTCCGGCACAGGAAACATGAAGTTCACGATGAACGGCGCCCTCACGATTGGGACTCTAGATGGCGCTAATGTCGAAATCCGTGAGCAGGTGGGAGCCGACAACTTCTTCCTGTTTGGCAAGACAACCGAGCAAATTGCCCAGCTGCGTGAGCACTATCGTCCTTGGGAGCTGTTGGAAACGATGCCTTTGGTGAAGGAGGCCTTCTCGCTGATCGGGAAAGGCCACTTCAGCAACGGAGACTGTGATCTCTTCAGGCCTCTGGTCGACAATATTCTCGGTCACGACCCCTACCTAGTTTTGGCCGATTTCAGCGACTATCTCGGCACCCAGGATACCGTTAGCAAAACTTGGTCCCAACGACCAAAGTGGAACCACAAATCTCTGATCAATTCGGCACTCAGTGGCTTCTTCTCGTCAGACCGCTCAGTTACAGAGTACGCCGAGCGCATCTGGAGGGTTAACCCCCTGCATGTAGTGATGTCAGACGGAGATTGATTCAGAGTGTGCTGATCTTTTCTCAAGCGGACTGCCGCCTTCCCCATTGTTATTCAGTGAGTCCTTTTGGCTCAGTTGGGCTTCCGGCCGAGAGGGGCGTCATGTGAAAGAAGCCCTGCAGGAGATGTCCGGCCTTGGGATGGTAGAGCCTGTCCTGCTCATTCGTTAGGCTACGACCTCCGCACTGAAGACATACGTAGGTGTTTATTGACACCCTCGGGCTCGAGTTAACTCATTCGCAACTCATTGGCAATTTCCCATAGGCACCACTCAATGTCCTGTCCAAGCTGAGGTACACATGCCTTCTATCATGATAATGACCTGGAACAGCTCAGATCTTTTATTGACTCCGGCCTGGGGGACCAGCGCGATCTCCAGGTGCTCGCCGAGTCACTCGCCCATCAGCTCGATGCCGGACTGGCAAGAGAATTGCCCTGCCTCCACGGAGCCCTCAACGCCAGCATTGATCTGCATTGGCATGCCTGATCGACCCATGCCCACCGCCTGATGGACTCAGGCAGCCGCCGCGGTTTCTACGAGTCCCTGCACGAGAAATGTTTTGGAGCTATCGAGGATGGTCGGAGCTGCTCCTGTGCTCGTCTGCGGTCTGGGCTCCCTCGGTCAGGCCTGTCTGGATCGCCTGTTCAGCTTCGGTGTGCCCTTGCGCTGCCTGGATGTGCGGGTTCCACACTGGCGGGATCAGCGGCTGGCTGAGCGGCTGAGCGAGGAGATGGTGCTGGGAGACATGCGTGAGGCCCAGGCTCTAAGGCGCGCGGGGGCCCATCAAGCCCGGGCCGTGATGCTGCTCACGCCTGATGCGACGGTGAATCTAGAAGCGGCTCTGCAGGTACGCCTGCTCAACCCAGAGGCTCAGGTTGTGGTTCGCTCCTCCAGCCAGTCAGCTGACCTGGCCGCCCTGCTGGAGGATCGACTGCCGGGGATCGCGGTGGTTGATCCCGTGCTGCTCACGGCCAGTGCCATCAATGCCGCAGTGCATCCTGGTCCTTTCGATGCCTGCTTTTTGGCGGATGGTCAACGCTACGCGATCATCAAGGCTCCATGGAGCGACCACCACCTCCAGCGACGGATTCACCTGAGCCCCAACGCAACGGGCGGGCCCGAAGTCCTGCTGACCCCCGCCTCTTGCCTCACCGGCTCCGCCCGTGAATCCAGCGAAGGCTCTGGGCCATTGTCGAGACGGATCTCACCGAGCCTCCTGAGACGGTTGAAGCGGCTGATCTCCGTCGCGCCACTCATGCGCTGGTGGTTGGCGCGCCCCCCCCGGCTGCTTGGTGTCATCGCACTGTTGTTAGGCCTTCTGCTAGTGGGTTTGGGGCTCTTTTCCCGCTCCGGGGGGTGGAAGCAGGGGACATTCGTCACCCTGTCTCTGTTGAAGGGAGAGTACGTGGACCCAGTGAACGTGGTTCTGGAGGGCAAACAGGGTCTGCAGGCGATGAATGGCTGGCTGATCGGGGGCACGCTGTTGTATTCCCTGATCGGCACGCTGCTCACCTCGGCGCTGGTGGCAGTGATCCTGGAGCGTCTTTTACGGGAACGGCTGGGAGTTCCCGTTTCCAGAGTTCTAGGACGCCACGCCCAGCCGGTTCTGCTCGTGGACGGCGCTGCGCTAGCCCGACGAGTGGGGGGTGAGCTGCGCGCCGAAACAATCCCCGTAGTGCGGGTGCAGGCAGAAGGGGATCCCCTGGCGGACCCTCGTACTCCCACTTATCGCGTCCTGTTGGAAGCCGTCAACGACCTCGTGCGGCATGAGCTACTGGCCGCTGCCTTTCTGTCGAGTGATTTGCTTATGAATCTGCACGGCGCTCTCGCCGTTCAGAGGCACTGGCCGGACACCCGCTTGGTGATCCTCGCCCATGATTTTGGTGCTGCCGAACCACTGGGCGAGATGCTCGGTGGCCTAACCGTGATCTCTACTGTTGATCTGGTGGCCGATTCCGTGGTTGCCACAGCCTTCGGTGAGCGGGTGGAGGGGGTGCTCCGAATCGGCTCCAACAACCTGCTCCTGGTGAGGTATCAGTTGGTCAGCGGGGACACCCTCTGTGGAAACAGTATTGCGCGACTGGAGAACGGCTACGGCGTCACCGTGGTGTCACTGCGACGCCACCGCTCCCACACCCACCTTTCGCTTCCCCCCAACCAGCTGATGCTTGATGCCGGCGACCAACTGCTTGTCCTGGCCACGATGGCGGGGCTGCGACGGATCGAAGGAGGGATTGCCAGTGCGCCCGATAGCCGGTTGCGTATCCGGGGCCCCGTTCACGTCTCCCCTGAATCGCTCTTCGAGCTGCATCAACTGCTGGCCCGCCGCATGGGTTGCGCGATCGGCGACGTGGTCCACCTGCTCGACGGCGGCACGCACCTTTCGCCGTTACTGGATCGGGACGTGGCCGAGCAACTCCGCGAAGAGCTGGGCCGCTTCAGCATCGGCTGCGAGCTGATCGAATCTTAACGTCACCTCGAATACCTCTATGGGTGGGATGGACGTCATCCCCGGTCTGGACAACACGGCTGAGTGGTGGCTTCCTGAGGAGACCAGCGGATGATGGCCATGCCGTTATTTCTACTCAGAGACGGTGCAATCCGTCGCTTCCGGGTGGTGCCGGAGGGACTGGAGCTCGCCCCCTATCAGGATGCTCTTCAGCGCCGAGTGCACGTCGTGCTGGATTCAAGCAGTGAACGGCGGTTGCTGGAGGCCCAACCACCGGTGCAGCGAACCAGCCGGAGGGTCCAGGGGGCCAGCAGGTTGGGTGCCCAGGCCGCCTAGCTGTCAAGTTCCATGAGGTTCATGCTCCTATGCATCGACTACCCTGACGTGACCCCCTTCATTAGTCCAGGCCGAATGAGAGTGGGTGGTCATGCTGCAGCTGGTGAGCTGACTTCCAGGGGCGCATCCCCCTGGAAGTCAGCAAGGGGCCTGACAGTGTTAGGCTCCCATAGCCAACGATTGGCCAGGCCCCTGCGCCTCGGCCACCATGGCGAACAGCACTGTGATGAGGAACTCATCCCTGAACCGGCTGTTGAACGACTCGTATATACCGTTCTGCCAGGGTGATCCAGGCTCGATGTAGCCATGGTGGTACCGCTGCTCTTGCACCAGCCCCGTAGAGCTTGAGCGATGAACTCAGGCCCGTTATCGGACCGGATGAATGCAGGTGCGGGGTGGAGACTGGTGAGCTCCTCCAGCACCGCCACCACATCCTTGGCCTTGCAGCGCCTGTCCACCCGGATGGCCAGGCAGAAGCCGCTGTGCTCATCGATCACGTTCAGAAACTTGAGCCTGCGGCCATCAGCGGTGGCATCGAACTGGAAGTCCATGCCCCACACCTGGTGGGGATGCTCGCCCCGGTGGCGCCGGACCGAGCCGTCTGCGGGCCGTGCCCGCTTTCGCTTCCTGGGACTGGGCCGCTGCAGGCCTTCCTCCCGCCACAGCAGGCGATAGGCCACTCGGCGACCCCAGCGGATGTACTCAGCGGCGATCTCCCGCAGACGATCCCTGAGCTTGGCCTCCTCGATGGAGACGACCTTGCCGCTGTGGCGCTGGGTGCTGCGGTGTTGGCCCACCACCCGGCAGGCCAGGCGTTCTGATGCCCGGAAACGCTCCTGCAGGACCATGACGGCCCTGTCGCAGCGCACCGGCGTTCCGGGCTCAGAAGTTTCCCACCTCAAGACCCTACTGCTTTGCAGAAGCCAAGGGCTACAGCATCGCCTATTCCAGTTCTGCCTTCGCCAGCAGCTTCTTGAGCCGGGCGTTCTCCTTCTCCAGCTGGGTCAGCCGTCTGGCCTCCTTGTCTGGCCGGCTGAGGACTCTCATTCACCCTGGACCGGTTTTCGGGGCCCCGTCACTCTGACAATCGTCGGGTGCCCATCAGTCCTCAGCAACTGCAGCGAGATCTGGTCTTCTGGATTGTGGGCTATTACAACCGCGAAAGGCAACACTCGTCGATCGGTTACCTCGGTCCGATCGACTACGAGCAGCAGTTCATCGCTATCCGTACACTCACCCCTGCGAACCCCTGATCGGTGTCCATGAAATCGGGGGAACCCCACCTACACAACCTGAGAGACGTCACGCAACCTCACTTCGTGCTGGGGGGCCATCAGCGAGGGCAGGTTCCTATCCCGGCCATGCCTCAAGAGGGCGCTATCGAACGCACCCTGTGCTCCTGCGGGCTGATTCCGCGGACGCGCTTGAAGGCTGTGCTCAGCGCGAAAGGGGTGCTGTAGCCCAAGGCGTTGGCAACCGTGCCGACTGTGGCCTCCGGGTCGCAGAGCATGTCGGCGGCGAGCGCGAGTCGCCAGCTGGTCAGGAACTTCATCGGCGACTCCCCGACAACGTCCTGGAACCGCCGTGAGAGCGCGGCGCGCGAGGCCCCGACCTCCCGCGAGAGCTTCGCGAGCGTCCAGGGGCATGCCGGGTCGTCGTGCATCGCCTGCAGCGCACGACTCACCACCGGGTCGCTCTGCGCCCGATACCAGGTCGGGCTGTCGGCATCGGGTCGGGTGAACCAGGCGCGCAGGATCGCGATCAGCAGGAGGTCGATCAGACGGTCCAGCACGGCGGCCTGGCCAGGACCCTCCTTGGCCATCTCGTCGCACAGCAGGGCGATGAGCGGCGAATTCCACGTGTCGTTCGACAGCGACAGAACCGGCGGCAGGGCGCGCAGCAGTCGGTCGCTGATGTCGCTGGTCGACTCGTAGGCGCCGACGAGCATCAGCGTCGAACCGTTCGGGTCGTTGCCCCAGGTCCGGGCGCCGTGCATCAGCTCAGCCTCGATCGACTCGCCGTCGCGGTTGCAGCAGCGCTGGCCGGGGTGGATCACAATCTCGGGCACCGTCGCCGGATCGTCCGCGACGTTGTAGTGAGCCGGTGCGCGGGTCACGGCGACATCACCGGCGACAAGGCGCACCGGCTGGCCGTCGTCGGGGACGACCCAAGCGTGTCCGCGCACGATCGCCAGCACCGTGATGGGGGACTCGGCGAGGATCCGCAGCGACCACGGCGGCGTCATCACGGTGCGGAGCGAGAAGGCGCCCCGCGCGCGCGGACCGTCGAGCAGACCTGCGAATGGATCCATGGCCGGCACGGTATTGGCTGGACGCTCGGATATGGAACTGAGCATCTCGGCGATGGCCCAGGCGGCGCTCCCCGCAGAGGATTCAGGGGCGCCCTCAACAGGCTCGGCAGGCCGGGCTGGGGGTGAGACCCACGACCACGCCATCCACCTCATGCAGAACACGAATCGCAACGGAACGACCCTGGTGATCGGAGCGAGCGGCAAGACCGGCCGTCGCGTCACGGACCGCCTCATCGCCCAGGGACGGCGGGTCCGGCCCGTCTCCCGCTCCACGCAGCCGCGCTTCGACTGGCAGGACGACAGCACCTGGG
>CAYGQY010000001.1:3926-25135 GCA_964352195.1 uncultured bacterium | reverse complement strand
TGGTGGTGTTCACGGTGATCTTCGGCAAGCTGGCCCAGCTGCCCAGCGAAGGCGACGCTCCTTACGCGATCCTGGTGTTCGCGGCGATGCTGCCCTGGCAGTTCTTCTCCTCAGCCCTGAGCAGCTGCTCAGAGAGCCTGCTGGCCAATGCCAATCTGCTCACCAAAGTGTATTTTCCCCGGCTGATCGTGCCGGCGGCGGCAGTGATCACAAGCTTCGTGGATTTCCTGATCTCCTTCGTGATCCTGGCGGTGTTGATGGTGTGGTTCCAGTGGTGGCCCAGCTGGAGGCTGCTGACGCTGCCATTCTGGATTGCGATCACCTTCGCGGCCTCGATGGGAGCGGGGCTGTGGCTGGCCAGCCTGAACGTGAAGTATCGCGATTTCCGCTTCGTGGTGCCTTTCCTGGTGCAATTCGGGCTCTACATCAGCCCGGTGGGTTTCTCCAGCGCGATCGTGCCACCCCAGTGGCAGCTGCTCTACGCGTTGAATCCGATGGTGGGGGTGATCGAAGGGTTCCGCTGGGCGATCATCGGGCGCAGCTCGGCGATCGATCCCACGGGCTTCTGGCTGTCGATGGCCATCGTGGCGTTGCTGGCGATCACCGGGGTGCGGCAGTTCCGACGCACGGAGAAGAGCTTTGCGGATGTGATCTGAGATGGCTGATTCCGATGTGGTGATCCGGGTTGAGGGGCTCGGCAAACGCTACTCACTCCACCATGAGCAACCGGAGCGCTATCGCTCACTGCGCGACTCGATGGCGCGCCGGGGCCAGGCCGCCGCCCGCTGGCTGAACCCCTTCACGCTGGGCGGGCAGCTGGCACGGGCACGGCGCGATGCCGCCGCCCAGGCGGCTGGCTCCGAGGAGGAGTTCTGGGCTCTGAAGGACGTGAGTTTTGAGGTGCGCCGCGGCGAACGGGTGGGCATCATCGGGCGCAACGGGGCCGGCAAGAGCACCCTGCTGAAGATCCTCAGCCGCATCACCGAACCCAGCACGGGCCGGGTGGAGATCCGCGGTAGGGTGGCCAGCCTGTTGGAGGTGGGCACGGGATTCCATCCCGAACTCACCGGCCGCGAGAACATCGATCTGAACGGCGCAATCCTCGGTATGACCCGGCGGGAGATCCGCGCCAAGTTCGATGAGATCGTGGCCTTCGCGGAGGTGGAGAAATTTCTGGATACGCCGGTGAAGCGCTATTCCAGTGGAATGTATGTGCGGCTGGCATTCGCGGTGGCGGCGCACCTGGAGCCGGAGATTCTGGTGGTGGATGAAGTGCTGGCAGTTGGGGATGCCAGCTTTCAGAAGAAGTGCCTGGGGAAGATGGAGGATGTGGCGGATCGGGAGGGGCGGACGGTGTTGTTTGTGAGTCATCAGATGGGCGCAGTCAAACGACTATGCAGCAGGGTCATGCTAATTAGGGGTGGAACGATTCAGATCGACGATTCGCCAGAAATCTGCCTTGAGACCTATCTCTCGAGCGACGTGACGCTCCAGAACCGCTCCCCTTTGAAAGAGAGAACGGATCGACAGGGGAATGGATCCGCAAGATTTCTAGATGCCTATTTCCATGACCCAGAAACTGAAGAGAGATCCGAGACTCTCGTATCAGGAAGAGACTATACCGCTTCAATGGTCATTGAATGCAAGACAACTGGCCCACTCAGTGGAGTGGTTGTCAGCTATGCAATTGTAGACAGCCTAGGGGGCATAGCACTTCTCTTTCGCTCAACATTTGAAGGAAAAGACATCACTCTACTCCCTGGCCCGAACAAGATAACTTCAACAATCAAGAGGCTTCCGCTAGCCATCTCCGCCTACTCCGTGACACTCTTTTGTTCACATCGAGATACCGAAGTCCTAGACTCGATATCTGATGTTGCCCAGTTCACCGTAGCCCACAGTGAATTTTACTCCACTGGCTCCGGGGGCCTGGCGACACATTGCAAGGTGCTCAAGGAAACAGCTTGGTCCGTATCAAGTGAGCGTGACGGCACAGATGGATAACAAGTTGTCCGAGAAAGTCAAGTTCAAACTGAGAAGACTTGCGAGATCTATTGTATATTGGCTGATCAACATCGGAAAACTAGATGTTAGAGCCATCTATTTTGATCACTACGGCATCCTCAAGTTTGATGAGAGAGTGTCTGGCGAAGACTGGTTTCTAATGACTGTCTTACCCAGAATACTTGAAGATGTCGAAGCCCCACTCCTGTTAGATATTGGCGCCAATATTGGAAGCTACGCGAAGCAGCTAATTACAGCCTTTCCCCATTCGAAAGTCTTATGTCTTGAGCCCAACCCCATTACATTCAGAGAACTATGCAAGAATTTAGCATTGTATCAACATGTTCACATACTGAACAAAGGAGCAAGCTCAAGCCGGTCGAATGAATACATATATACTTACCTCAACGATCAGTCTACAGGCCATGCATCATTTTATTCGGATGTGATGAAGGACCTACACAAACGAACCGATATAAAACAATACGCTTGCCAACTAGATACAGTTGATCACTTGATCAAGGACTTCACGAAAGACGGGTCAACCGCATGCTTTATCAAGATTGACACTGAGGGCTGCGAATTAGACGCAATTCAGGGCGCAGCCGAGACACTAGCTACCGGTACGGTTCGAATCATTCAGTTCGAGTTCAATGAAATGAACGTGATCAGCCGTGTATTCCTGAAAGACTTTTACGAGTTACTCCAAAGCACTTACCAGTTCTTCAGGCTGGATAGCTCAAGGTTAATTAAACTAGGACCATACAGCCCAGCGAACGAGATATTTCTGTATCAGAATATCATCGCAGTCCAACGTCAGTACGCACATCTCGCGCAAAGATACTCTTGACCAAACCCCTAATACTAGAATTCTATTTTGGTGCAAGACTTCGTACATGTCAAGAGTCATTTTAGCGTAGCTTCAGAATGAACTATCTCACACCGGTCTTGCTGATCGCCTGGCGCAGGCCTCACACCACCAAGCAGGTGATCGACGCGATCCGTGTGGCTGCACCCGCGCAAATATTCGTGGCCTGTGATGGCCCCAACCCTGAACGGGCCGGAGAAGCGGAAAAGGTGGCGACCACCAGGAAGTTGATCGAACGTGAGATTGACTGGCCCTGCTCAATCCACAAGCTGTATTCCGAGGAGAATCAGGGCTGCAAGCGGGGGGTGAGCAGAGCGATCAGCTGGTTCTTCGAGCAGGTGGAGGAGGGCATTATCCTGGAAGACGACTGCGTTCCCCATCCCGACTTCTTTCCTTACTGCTCCAAACTGCTGGAGAGCTATCGCGACGACGAGCGGATCTGGTGCATCAGCGGCAACAACTTTCAGGATGGCCACTGGCGTGGGGATGGCAGTTATTACTTCAGCCGCTACAACCACTGCTGGGGCTGGGCGAGCTGGCGCCGCTGCTGGAACCAGTACGACATGGAACTCAGACAGTGGCCGAAACTCAAGGCCTCAGGGCTGATGGAAGGGATGTTTGAGGATCCGACGGAGCGAGGGTATTGGAGCGCGATCTGGGATAGACTTATTATGGACGGCCAGCCTGATAGCTGGGCCTATCGCTGGACCTTCACTTGCTTGGTAAATGGAGGCCTTACAGCACTGCCAAATGCCAACTTAGTGAGCAACGTGGGATTTGGAGCGGATGGTTCGCACACAACCGAAGACAGGGAGCCCACTGCCTACGGAGAAGCGCATCTCCTGCCCCTTCGCCACCCCACGTTCCTGCTGCGAGATGCGGAAGCAGATCGGTTCTCGTTTGACCATCATTTTGGTGGTGCTGGAATCCGTGCACGTCGCAAACTTATCACTCGCTTAAAATTTCGCATGCGTCAAACGTTGGATTGGCTCAGTTCCGCCTAATCCATGCCTTGAGCAGTCCGCGCTGTCCTCCGATGAACAAATACAGATCAAGGAGATACTACGCGAAACCGGAAACAACCCCAACCTTGAGCAGATCTGGGGATTGATAGATCCGGCCTAGGCAGAGAGCGGCTGTGATCAAGCTCGTTACGATGCCGATCGCCACGCCACGTTTTACAGTCTCCGGATTGGTTGCTGAATGGCTTGTTCATCGAGCAGCATGCTGAATCCATGGGCCACCGCGAGGCGATTGCTGCGTGATTACCCACAACCGCTGCCGAAGAGTTCCTGATTTCGGCGGCGGGTTCGGAACCCTGATCCTTTTATCGCCCAACGTTCAGCCCATACGCAGGTGGACATTCACGAACCCTTTCCTCCCCACCACGGCATCGAGAGCTGCCGGAACTTCGCCACTATTCACTTCGTATCCGAATTTCCTGCCAGCAGCTACGATCCTCTGGTCTGCACCGATGTAGTTGAGCACGTCCACTATCCGCTCGCATTGCTTGCGCGAATGGTGCGGCCCGTATGCCTAGGCGATGCGACCGGCTGGGGATGGATCGGCTGAAGAACCTTAAACCGAAACCTCTGGCGCTGGCCATGAAAAGCCCAACGTGGCCGTGGATGACGCCGCCAGCCTGCCCTACTTCAAGGTCTTGCCTGCCGAGAAAGGGCTGACCGCGGTGGGCTTCCTGAGTTGCGCGGTGGCCTGGATCAGCGGTCAACGGTAGCGCTGTGGGGAAGTCGGGGGCTACTATTGCAGAAGGGTGATCAGCGACACCGGTTTTCCTACAAGAGCCATGGCTGCAATAAAGCCTGCCAGGCCATGGGATTTAAGGCTAAGAAGGCTAGTCCGTACACTCCTAGGCCCATCGGCAAGGCCGAGTTCCATGGCTTCAGGCCGACAGCGTCTTAAGCACGACCGTGCTGGAGGAATGGGCCTACGTGATGCCCTACGGCACGGCACATCGGCTTCCAGAAACGACCTGTTACCGGCCTACCAGCAGATCTACAACGGACGCAGGTGCAATATGCCCATGGGTGGCCTCACTTCTCACCAGCGCCTCGCTCAGCTGCAGGCATGAACAACCTTGCTGGAAGCCGCACTAAACTTTCATGTTCCTTGCCTTCGTCTGGGCAAGCGTGCTCCAGCGCCGACTCTTCCCATGAAGCGACAAGAGAAACAGGATACGGAGCCCTTGCATGAACCAGCCAAGTTCTGCTTCAAGGTCAACACTGGTGGCGTGCCCCGTGTGCGGTTTCACAACAAGGCCTCTCTTTCGTGCTGAGATCCTCGGCAAGCATCAATCCTGGCTCAAGCAGTGCCTGCAATGCGGCTGGGCAGGATTTCCAGATCCCCATTGGCTCAATGAAGCTTATCAAGATCCCATTTCGATCACCGATACTGGCGTTCTTGGGCGCAATATTGCAATATCCAGGAGCTTATCGGCATTTCTCATTAAGCTCCAAATGGAGAAATGTAGTATTCTCGATGCAGCTGGTGGCTACGGGATACTCGTGAGGCTAATGAGAGACATTGGGCATCAGTGCTTCTGGAGCGATGCTTACTCTCCAAACATCTTTGCCAGAGGGTTTGAAGCAGACAAAGCGAACGAGAAGATCAGCGTCATCACCCTTTTTGAAGTTCTCGAGCATCTCCCCAGCCCAATTGCATTCCTTGCTGATCTTGCAGTTGAGCACAGTCCAGCGATCATCGTTGCATCCACTGAGCTGTATGCCGGAGAGACTCCAGCCCAGGACTGGTGGTATCTCTCGCTTGAGACAGGACAGCATGTTTCCTTTTATACAGGCAAGACATTAGCGTTCATCGCTTCAGCCATCGGGCTTAAGTATATCTACTCTCATGGCTTTCACATTTTTTTGTCTCCAGAATACCATCGTGTCCGGAGTGTCCTCGCTGGCCAATCTGGAAGTCCTTCTCGCATCCGACGAGCACTGGCATATCTTCTTCGCACCAATGAATGGTTCACCCGCCGAAGGCGGAAGGTAGAGCTTTCAAGCCTTACCTGGGATGATCATGTTGAGGCCAGGAGAAGCTTAGAGCTCCGTGGAGAGCACCATGGCAGGCCTGCCACCTTACTTGCAAGGCAAGACGCGTACCCTCACGATCATGGATGCCAATCACTGCTGAGGCGACACGATGAAGATCTACCAGAGGAAATTTAAGATCTCCAATTGCGCTTGCCTGTCAGCTTCTTGGTCAGGCAAGGTCTGTAACAGCTTCACGACATCCGTGTGACAGCATGAGCTTAGTTTCCTGCCAGCGAACTGCCCTGATCAGCGGCATCACTGGACAGACCGGCGCCTACCTTGCCCATCGTCTTGTGAATCAGGGTTATCGAGTGGTGGGCAGCAGCCGCGATGCCGAATCTGCAAACCTCTTCAGGTTGAAAGCACTGGGAATCCTTGAATGCGTGGAAATTGTGTCTCTGGCGCCAAGAGATTTTCGCAGTGTGCTGCATGTGATTCGCAATCACCGCCCCGATGAGATTTATAATCTCGCGGGACAGACCAGCGTAGGGCTTTCCTTTGAGCAACCCTTCGAAGCTTTTGAGTCGATTGCTGTTGGCACGCTCAATTTTCCTGAAGCCATTCGCATCCTTGATCTTCCCATCAACTTTTTCAATGCTGGCAGCACCGAATGTTTCGGCAACTCTTCCGATCGTGTGCTGAACGAGCAGTCGGCCATGCACCCCGTAAGCCCCTATGCCGTAGCTAAAGCTACTTCCTTCTGGATCACGAGCAACTACCGCAACAGCTATGGCATGCACGCTTGCACGGCACTGCTCTCCAACCACGAATCACCCCTGCGTCCCTCACGGTTTGTCACCAGCAAGATCGTGCAAGGCATCCTTGCAATCAAGGCAGGCAGCCAGGCAATCCTCGAGCTTGGCAACCTCTTGATTTCGCGTGACTGGGGCTGAGCCGCCGATTATGCTGAGGCGATCCATGTCATGAACTGTGCGCCCCGTGCCGATGACTACATCATCGCAACAGGAGAGACCCATTCGCTGATGGAGTTGATTGAAGACCTTTGCCGTCTAGCTGATCTAGACCCGGCCAACCTCATTAAGACGGACAAAAGGCTACTACGTCCTTCTGATCTGAGTTCCGTTGCCCTTTCAGCAGATAAAATAAGACGCGAACTCAACTGGAATGCGACCACAAGCTTCTCCGTACTCGTTGGCAAGCTCTACAACCGCCAGCTTTTCTGAGGCATGAAGCAACAGCACCTGAGCGGATCCGCTATCCCCCGCATCTACTACGACGGCTTGATCTATAGCCATTATCCAACCCGCCCCGGCGGAATCAGCAATTTCTTCGATCATCTGATTTCAATCGTTTCACAGCAACATGCCTGCCTGCTCACCAGCCGCATCAACGAAAAACTATGGCGCCTTAACTTTGCTAGGCGGGCCAGCCTCTTCCGGCCGGATCTGATTCACTGCACATACTATGGCCCACCCCTCATCGCTGGATTGATGGCACCTGTGATTTACACCGCCCACGACATGATCGTGGAGAAATGGAGCCACCAGCTTGACCCCACCGGAGAGGTCGCTCGCATCAAGAAGCAGTGCTTTGAAGCCGCGGCAGCTATTCCCTGCGTTTCGGAATGCACGCGAAATGATCTGCTGGCGCTGTATCCGCATCTCGAGGACAAGGTGTCGGTGATTCACCTGGCCGGAGACCTGAAAGACATGGGGGAGCGGAACAAAGAAGCAAGCATCGATTCTGAGGCCAGTCCCTACCTACTCTACGTGGGCGCACGTTCCTCCTACAAGAACTTCACCCGCCTCGCCCTAGCCTTTGCCCGTGTGATCACCCAGCTTCCGTGGTTGCAGCTTCAACTGGTGGGAGCGCCCCTGGAGACACAGGAAGTGGATCTGCTTGAGGCTCTCGCCATACAGAATAAGGTGATCCTGCACGACAGTCTCAGCGATCCGGAGCTTTACCGCCTATATCGGGGCGCCCTTGCCTTCATCTACCCTTCGCTCTACGAGGGCTTTGGCCTCCCCCCCCTGGAGGCTATGGCCATGGACACACCGGTGCTGGCTGCCAACACCTCAAGCATCCCAGAAGTCACCGGCGATGCCGCACTGCTGTTTGACCCATCGTCGGTGGAGGCCATCGCCGAAGCCATCCTGCAGATCGCCCTACAGCCTGGGCTGCGTGATGATCTGCGTCGCAAGGGCCAGCACCAGCGCCAGCGCTTCAGCTGGGACAAGACAGCCGCCTCTTACATGGATCTCTACCGAACGCTGGCGGCCAGACGGAGCTGAGCCCGTGCCGATGCCCCCACTGTCAGCAAAGAAGTCCGCCCGGGATGACCTACAAGAGTGTCAGGAGCCACCAACTCGATAGGCGAGTTTTCCTCTCGGCCATGCTGTCGGCTGGTTGAAATCGCCTGATTGGATATCTCACTACTCAGGCAGCCAGTTTTCGCCGTTTCGAAGGCTTTATTTGGGGCCTGATTGGGCTTGTTTGCTCACACTCTTGCGCAAAGGGGCAACATCATGCCACGGTCTCCACCCGCTTGAGCAGGTTCCCCAGGCGGATCAGGTTATAGGCGATCACGTGGAGCCAACACGTGGAGCCAAAAAATGGCACTGACGTTGCCCTTGACGTACAGCTTGAACTGGTACATGCCGCCAAATTGCTTGACCCAGCCAAACGCCTTCTCGATGCCTCGGCGTGCGTTGATCGATTGTGCATAGCCCACATGGCGGGTGGTGTGGTCATCGATCGCTGAGCCGCCTGAGCAGATGGTGTCCTGGGCAACGTGGGGAGTGACGCCTAACCGCCGCAGCTGCTTGTTGGAGACGAAGTCGGCTGGGTGCCTCACGTGGTCGGCTGCCAGATCGGATCATCCGAGCCTGATCCGCCAACTTCCGGAGCCACCGCAGTGGGTGGTTGGCCGGGGCTCTCTCCTCGATCGAGACGTAGGAGAGCAAGGAGCTGCTGCGCTCCTGCTGACCGCGCATCACGAGTGGGGTAGTTGCCCCATTTTCGCAGAGGTAACTGAGTTTATCAGCGAACTGTTTGGAGGCGTCGAGACAGCGGCTAAGGGGCTATGGGAGCAGAGGCGAATGCCTGGAAGGTACGAAGGGCCGAGTATAAATGCTATGGCTGGGCATGCAATGAGCTTACGCGAATGAGACCCTGCATCACTATCGTTACACCCAGTTACAATCAGGGCGAATTTATTGAATCTACAATTCATTCAGTGTTAAGCCAAGGCTACCCTAATCTCCAGTACATCGTTATTGATGGTGGTAGCAGTGACCAGACAGTTGATGTTCTCAAGCGCCATAGCCATCGCCTCTCGCACTGGGTTTCTGAGCCCGACGGTGGACAGGCCGAGGCTCTCAACAAGGGATTTGCTCGTGCCACTGGAAGCATTATGTACTATCTAAACAGTGATGATATGCTTTTGCCTGGGGCGCTTGAATCAGTGAGCCGATTCTTTGAGGCGCATCCTGATAAGAAGTGGCTTGCGTCGTCCACCCTTGTGGGATCTGACCCTGTTTCTGCAACTATCTGGTATCCGCGGGTTGAGAGTCTTGAGGAATTTCTAGCAGGGCAGTCATTCTCGCAGCAAGGGGTATTCTGGCGTGCAAATATCTTGCCTCATCCTTGGTTTGACGAGCAATTCAATTTTATACTAGATGCTGAATTCTTTACACGGCTTTACCGTGCTTGTGGAAGACCGGCCATTCTCCCAGAAACCACGAGCTTTTTTCGTCTTCACGCTGAGGCGAAAACGAGCAGGATTTCAGACGTGATGGAATCAGAAGCCCCGCTTTTGCTTAGCAGATCCAAGGATCTTTTTTCGTCTTATACGCTAAAGCGTATAAAGCGATCTGCTTCTTTCAATCGCTTTCTTTGTCTTCAAAGCGAATTCCGGCAGCATTGCAAGACTGGGAGATCGTCCTTGGCTTCCGACTTGTCTCGTCTCCGAATAAGCATGCTGTTCCTTGAGATGACGGGAATGCGTGGAGTCTGGCGTGGTTTGCCGATCATCTGCAAGAGCATTCTATTGGCTGCGATTCACCGTTGCCGGGTAAGGGCCTGCATGGACAAGTGACGGCGACCACGAATCCCCGTCCAGTTATGGTGATACCTCTTTACAAGGAGAATCTGAATCCATACGAGTGGATCAGCCTTCGGCGGGCCCTATCCATCTTGGGGGGCCATGCCATCACCCTTTTGGTGCCGCACTCCAAAGTCGAAAGAATCCGCTGCGCCCTCGCTGCGGTTCTGCCCAAAGGATCCCTGGCTGGGCTGTCCTTCCATGCTGTTGCCGACCGCTGGCTGTCAAGCATTTCAGGATACAATCATCTGCTGCTGCAGAACTGGTTTTATCAGCACTACCGAGCTTTCACTCACATGCTGATCGTGCAGCTGGATGCTTATATCTTCAACGACGAACTATACGCTTGGTGCTCTAAGCCCTTTGACTATATTGGTGCACCGATCTATCCTTGTGGAGTGCCGTACGATGAGAAGCTCTGCAAGTGCGTTGGGGCCGGTGGATTTTCCTTGCGCCGTATCGAGGCCTTTCGCGCCGCCTTCGCGGCCAATCCTGTGGTTTTTCGCCCAGAGCACTTGAAGGAGCGCCTCGCACCGTTCAATTGGCGTGGAAGGGTTCAGGTTCTGTTTAACTACCTTCGTTTCCTTTTAAATTGCGACGCACGCCTGCAGCAGAAGAGTAATGCTCTGATGAGGCTGATCGGCCTCAATGAAGATGAGGTATTCGGCAGGTACCTGCCGGCCGCCTGCTCCTGGTTTCAGGTTCCTTCCTATGGCATCGCACGTGCCTTTGCGATCGATGCTCACGTGGCAATGGAACTGGCGGCCCTTGGACGGCTCCCCTTCGGCAGCCATGCCTGGTGGACGAGTGGTGAGAATCTCGAGGCCTGGCGACCGCACATCCCAGAGCTGATCAACTGAATGAATCCTCTACGATCCATTCGCTACTTTGCTGGTCAAATTGGCCACCGCAATGCCCTCAGCTTGCTGAGAGCAAGGCTTCTACAGAAACGGCTCGTGCGTATCAACTCCCCCTGCGGCCACCTCCTCGTGCGGCCCTGGAGCACCGATCCCCTCATGGCTCTGGATGTGCTCTGGAGTAACGAGTATGCCTTCTCCTACCCCGGAACTGTTTGCACCATCGTGGATGCCGGGGCCAATATTGGCGCCGCCTCCCTCTACTTCCGACATCGCTATCCCGACTCCACCATCATCGCTATCGAGCCAGATCCAGATAACTTCTCACTGTTGAGCAGTAACCTTGGCGATTCTCGGGTCCACCTCCACCAATGCGCGTTGTGGCCTGTGCCAGCCCAACTGAGCCTCGACTTCAGTATCCCCGCTGAGTGTGCTGTTCGTACCATCCAGCCCAGGCTTGCTTCCGGCGCTGCCCCAAGCCCCCCATCGAGCATTGTGCCCACACTGACCCCGCAGCAGCTTGTCGACAGTTACGGAACCATCGATCTCTTCAAGATCGATATCGAGGGCGCTGAGTCGTTCCTCTTCTCCTCCGAACATGACCTGTCCTGGCTGTCAAAGGTTGGCATCATTGTGATTGAGCTACATGATCGTTACCAATCAGGTTGCTCCCGTAACTTTTGGAATGCCGTTGAGGCTTTCCCCCATGAGGCCTGCAGAGGCGAGAACGTCTGCGTTTCGCGACAGCCCCTATCCGCATGATGCCGTTATCCCTGACCAACCTGAGGAATCTCCATTCCAGACTCGCTCTAGAATGGAGTGATCTGTTCATTTTGAGTTTTATGAGGTGCTACGTCACTATCTAGATGCCGGCATCCACTGCCATTGCTTGCAGAGCCGTGAGTGATCGAGCAATTATCGGTCAGTGGCTGTTGCCGGCAAGGCGCACTGCACGATTGGGAGGTACACCAATACAGCAGATAATCGATCTCCACTCTTCAATCTTTGCGTCGCCACTGGCCTTTCCCCCAACGCTGGCAGGTCTCATGGGCCATCTATTCAGTCGCGGATCAATTCGAATCGGAAAATGACGTGCGGAGTGGAGAGGAAGTGACGTTTCCTTCCGGAGCTCAGATCTGTGATGGCGTCATCATCGGAGCCAAGACGCTCGTTCGTGGATCGCATGCTCTATGCACCATCAACTGGTGGTGTACCTGCGCGCATTCTTTGTTTTTTCAATTCAGCCATGATTGAGCAGTTGCTGCTGATTCGCTGGTTGGAGTGGGCAGATCGGGCTGTCTCCGAAATCACTCCCTTGCTCTGCAGCGAGATGATCGATGAGTTCGTGAGATCGCATAAAGTGCCTTCTGATCGTCAGTGTTGATGCGCCTGCTCCACATCTCCAACGACCTCTACCCCCGCGTCACTGGCGGTACCGAGATCTTCCTGAGCCAGCTGATCGAATTCCAACGTCGTTTGCCCGATACAACTGAGATTCTATGGGCATGCCATGAAGCCCCCCTCCTCCATCGCGATCATGACCCGGCTGCGCAGCTGAGCAGTAAGCAGCGGCTGCTACCACCGATTCAGAGCGGATCTCGACGCCAGCAGGTGGCCTCCACAGCGGCGAAGATACCGGGGTTCAATGCTCTGCTGGAGGAGTTCCGCCCAGACGTGGTGCATCTGCATTCCTTCAGCGAGCGCTGCGGCCTCAGCCATGCCCGCGCTGTGAAGGCTTTCGGTGCACGCTTGGTGGTCACGGTGCATGCCCCAGGCTTCACCTGCATCAAGGGCAATCTGATCGATGCCGGTGGTGCCATTTGCGATGGGGTGATGCGTGAGCGACGCTGCACGCGCTGCCGGCTGAACAACGGCGGCCTCCCTTTTCCTCTGGCTGGGTTGGTGGCCCTGCAGCACGGCTGGCCCCTTTGCCCCGAGATTCCAGGCGCATTGGCCCATGCTTTCACTGCTCGCCAGCTCACGGCATCCTTCCAGGCCGCCTGGCGCGAGCTTGCCACGCTGGCGGATGCTATTCATGTGCTGGCCGAGTGGAGCCGTCAGGTGTTGCTGCGAAATAGCGCGCCCGAGCACAAGCTTCACCTGATCCGCACGGCCGGGCCGCCAGCGCTGCCACCGAAACCCCGCCAGCCCATGGAAGATGGCGTTCTGCGGCTGGTGAACTGGGGCCGTTGCCATCCCGTGAAGGGTCTGCACCTGGTGATCAATGCCATCCAGGCTTTCCCCGAGGAGACTCCTATCCAGCTCGACTTCTACGGTCCCTACTGGGATGGCCACTACGGCCAGAGCCTTCAGCAGCGAATCCGCGGCGATCGACGCTTCCGCGTGCAGGGCAACCTGCCTATTGAGAGGCTGCTGCCGCGCCTACAGGGCTACGACATGGCCGTTGTGCCCTCCACCTGGCTGGAAACCGGCCCACTCACCGTGCTGGAGGCCTTTGCCGCAGGCTTGCCGGTGGCCGGCAGTGATCTGGGAGGGATTCGGGAGTTGCTGTGTGATGCACCATCCTTCCTTCGTGTTCCATTGAATCAAATGGCCTGGATGTCATTGTTCAAGGCCTTGATCTCTGATCCATCAGTTCTGGCCTGCTCATTGCCGGTTCCCGCTGGCTTTGGTCATGTGGCAGAATGTATGGCAAGAACATATCAACTCGCTGCCAGGGTCTAGGGGTGTACTGAACAACCCCACATTGCATCGATTGGCGGCAGACGGTGCGCCTCGCGTGGTTTGCTGAGATCAGCACGTGCGTAGTGCTGAATATGTCCATAAGTGCGGCGCACTGGAGATGGGTGCGAATCAAGCTCCGCGTATTGAGCGATGCACCTGTAAAGGCATAAAGTTTCAGCATACACTATAGGTTCACAGCGCAGGGATGATCGCAATGACTCACGTCCATGGATAGAAGCGTAGGCTATTTCATGGCAAAGAGCGCCGTTGACTTGCTATTAATCACTGAACCACGGACTCACAGATTTACCTAAACTGATCCATGAGCTACAGCGACTCGAGCCATCTAGGCCCATAGAATAGGGTTGTCACAATTAAAGTCTAGTTCTAAGGGCGTTGAGCGATTGAAACTTGTCCTTTTGTACTACTCTAGGCTCGCCTTGCCTTGACTAGCCCAACTCGCATCCATTCTTCAATTATGAATTTACTAATCATTGGCAACAGCTTTCGAAGAAGGGGGGCTTCATGTTTATAGCCGCTTACGATGACAGATACAGGCTTCCCGACTATATTACGACCTTCATCCGAAACACAACGAACTTCTGCGATCTCAACTTTATAACTCCTTCAACTAATCTGTCGACAGGTGGCAAGCTGTTGTCGGCGCCCAGTCGATGCAGGCTCAATATAATAGACCCGGCTAGCCTAGAGTATTACCAGTATGCAAGAAAACTGTTCGATACTGCTTTTGTCAACTACTCAACCAACTCCGAAGCCTTTGAGCGCGCCTGTTTCCACCGGTGGTTTGCTCTAAATGCATCAACGTCTAATTTGGTCGATACTGACTATATATGCTTGCTTGACACAGATTTCTTGATCGGCATGAACCCAGACGATGTACTAGCAGAGTGCATTTCAAAGGCAAATGACAATGATCTTCGGTTTATTGCTGAATGGGCAGACTCAGATCCTATTATTGCCATCGGCCCTGAGATCACAATCCTCACCAAGTCGTTTCTGTATAGCTTTTGCGAGTATCTCTTGACAACTTACTTTTCTCCTTCTATGACGAGTCAGTTACTGAAGGAGTACTTTGAACGTATCGGAAATGGTCTTGCTGGGGGAATCTGTGACATGAGAGCCTTGGCAGCCCATGCCAATCTATATTGTAGCGGCTTGTTTAATCTTGGAAGCTTGAGCACGCCACAAGTTATCCACAACTTCAATTCTTTTTTAGACTCAGACACTGGCAGAACAGCAAGCTGGAAGATTCTCTTTCAACAAGATAAGCAAACCCTTGAAATCGATGCTGATTCAAGGAAGCTTATTGGTACTCACTTCCAAGGAGGAGCCAAAGCTTTTATTCCTCTCGTTTGCAATGATAATGGCGAGGACAGCTTCTTGTCGAGAAGCATTATACATAAGCATATGGACTCCTTGGCTAGTAACGCAAGGACCCCTCAGGCCCTTGTTCGAAGAGTAGCCAACAAGCTGAGGCGTGAGATCCTTGGGCGGAGATAATTCTAGATTTGCTCTACGCGGTGACTGTCGTCCATCTTTGGGCTTAAATCACAGACTAGTGTCCGCTGGGAGACGAGACCTGGCAGGAGTCATTTCTAGCTCTGTCCGCTGATGAACATCCTCCTAATTGCCGATCCCCATATCCCCGTGCCACCCACACACTACGGTGGAGCAGAGCGGATTGTTCATCTTTATGCGCAGGAGTTCGCGCGTTTGGGGCATCGAGTTGGCCTCATGGCAGGCTCTGGCTCCCACGACTATGGTGCTGGCTTGTATGTGCACCGGGCACCCACAAAGGCTTACCCTAGCCGTGTAAGGAGAAAGCTTCAGTTTCAGTTGCAGAGCCTCTGGGCGGCTCGTGATGCTGATGTTGTTTTTGATTTTGGACGGTTTGACTACTTGGAAGCATTGCTTTCTTCAGGGAAGCCTATTCTGTATTGCTTTCAAAATCCAGTCGATCAAATGCAGATCGATTTTGCAGAGTCTCGTGCCCACTCAAACTTCGCTTTTCACTGCATCAGTGAGAACCAACGGTCTCACGCTAAGATCTCGCGGCCTGTTCATGTGATTCCTAATCCGGTGGATACTTCGGCCTATCGGCAGGGAAGCGGCGAGGAAGGTTACCTAGTGTTCTTGGGTCGACTCACATCAAACAAAGGGGTAGATACAGCTATTAATGTGGCTCTACGCACCGGAAAACACCTTGTAGTCGCTGGAAACCAAGCCAACGAAGATGGCGCTACTGAGTATTTCTTAAAAGCCATCAAGCCCCATCTTGATGGTGAACAGATCAGCTGGATCGGCCCAGTGAATAATTTCCAAAAGCAGGAGTTGCTTTCGGGTGCTTCCGCGTTGTTGTTCCCTATTCGCTGGGATGAGCCCTTCGGGATCGTGATGGTAGAAGCCCTGGCCTGCGGCACCCCGGTGATAGCCCTGCGGCGTGGCTCCACGCCTGAAGTGATCCGTCATGAAGAAACTGGGTTTCTCTGTGATAATGAGGACGATCTCGTTGAGGCGGTTCAGTCTCTCGCGTCAATCGATCGTACCAAATGTCGATATGATGCCGAAACCCGCTTTGACGTGCGGATTCTTGCGCCCAAAGTCTTAGAGGTGCTCCACACTCTGACCAGGAAGGACTTGCCATGATCCGTTCTTTTCTGGCCGATCGTCTTCTGGACTTTCTGATCTCCTTCCCAATCCAGAAAGGCAAGTACCGCATAGCCCAACTCGCATCTTTCTTTCTAGATGGTGCACCTGTGCGAAGCCGTTACGGCCCTTTACTCCATACCCGCTTGGCCGACAGTACCTTCTGGCTGGCGGCTCGCTTTGGGAATGACGAAGTCGTTGACCTTATGGCCGACATCAACTCTGAGGATGGCTTCATCGATGTGGGAGCCAACATCGGGCTCACCACCTGCCTGGCGGCCCCTCGCTGTGCCGCCGTTATCAGCTTCGAGCCCAGCCAACGCGAGTTTGTTGATCTCCAGCGGAATTGCGCCTTGCTTAAGAGTGGCTTCTCTCCGGCCCTAATCCTTGCGGCGGCAGCGGATCATCCAGGGTTCTTGCCCTTTCGGATCGGTCATGTCTCTCATTCCGGTGGCAACTCCATGGGACTTGTGGCTATGGCCAATGAGCAACAGGTCTTCGTGGTGAGCTTGTGTCTCGATGACCTCTTGAATCACGACGCATTGCTGAGATGGCCTGCGATGCATCGAGCCTGGGCCAAGGGATCTCTGGTGGTGAAAATCGATGTTGAAGGGTTTGAAGCAGTCGTGGTTCAAGGCATGAAAAAACTGCTAGTCGAGCGGCGATGCCGCAAGCTGATTGTGGAGATCAATCCAGAGCGAGCCCGCGGGCTGGGGGTGTTTTTCAAACTGGATGATTATCTGGAATCATTTGGCTATCGTCCCATTGTTGATGCTGCTGGTCGCAGTCATTTCGATCAATGCTTTGTGCCGGTGACTGGATGCGAGGCGCCGATCTCCTGAACGCCAACATCCTCATCACCCTCACCTCCTTGACTGCCGAAGGTTGCCCCCAGCTGGCCTTGCAGTTAGCGCGGCACTGGAAGGCGGAGGGGTTGGTGGTGGAACTGCTTTGTCTTAGCCCAGAACACGATGATCTACGGCCGGAGTTCGAGGCGCTGGGTATCCCCATCCATACCTTCTCGCTCGGCTCAGGCCTCGCCCGCTATCCCCGCCTGGCCTGGTTTGGCTTCCAGCTCTGCCGCCAGCGTCGGCCTCAAGCCGTGTTGAGCTTTCCGCTTGGCTGGCACTCCTTTCTGGCCCTGGGGGCGCGGGCGGCTGGGGTTAGGCGTGTTTGCGCTCATGTGGGCAACCTGCCACCGGTGTGGACCGATCGGGCTTTCGCCAAGTTCAAGGCGCTGGTGCAGCTGGGGCGTCCCGTCACCAACCGCCTGCTCTGCTGCTCTGATTACATCCGCACAGCCACGATCCAAGATTTTGGCCTCCATCCACAGGAAACCGCCACTGTCTATAACGCCTGCGATCTGGAACGCTTTGCCGCTCAGGTTCGGGCCCCATCCCCTCCAGCCGCGCCACCCTGCATTGGCATGGTGGCGCGGCTGGAACTCCACAAGGATCAGCCCACTTTGATCCGGGCTGTTGCCCTGCTGCGGGATCTGGGGTTGAGCTGCAACGTGTGGCTGGTGGGGGAAGGGAGCCATCGTTCCCAGCTCGAAGCCCTGGTCGATGAGCTGCATCTTGCTGATCGGGTCCAGCTGCTCGGCATGCGCCGCGACATCCCCGAACTGCTCAATCAACTGGACCTCTTCGTGTTCGCCGCCAAGCCCGATGAGGGCTTCGGCATTGCCCTGGCTGAAGCGATGGCCGCCGGCGTGCCGATCGTGGCCACCGATGTGGGCGCCTGCCGGGAGGTGCTGCAGGGAGGCCGCTGTGGCCTCCTGGTCGCCCCTGGCGATCCGGCGGCACTTGCAGAGGGCATCGCCGCTGTGCTCGGCGATCGCCCCGCCGCCCTCGAGCGGGCCGTCGCGGCTCGGGAGCATGCCCGGGCCTGCTTCGGCATCGGGGCCATGGCCCGGGCCTACGGCCGCGAGCTGGGCCTGCTCCCCGCCAGATGATCGTGCTCCACGTGCTGAGCGGCTTCCACGCCGGCGGGATCGTGCAGCTGGTCCTACAGCTGCTCAGCCACGCATCCCCTGACCAGGAGCTTCTCCTGCTCAACACCGATCGCGATCGCCGCCACAAGGAGTTCCGGCCCGCCTTCGAGGCGCTGGTGGCGCAGGGCCGGCTCAGCCTCACCGAGTGCCCCTCTCACGCCGGCTTCCGGCTGGCCTGCTGATCAATCCATGCAGATTTCCCATGCTCTGGCACACCGTCGGAGCGCGGCTGGGAGCTGAGGTTAGGCGGACGGACGGCAGCGGCCGGCCTCTGAGGCCTCCGCCCATGATGAGCTATGGCTCGATTCTGCGGGAATCTTCCAGGGGGAGCGTGATGACATCCCCGGACTCCTGGACCTGGCCGATGCTGTCGGGAAGGAGCTGGGTCGTTGATCCTTCTGCTCGATGCGCTCAAGCCCCCCAAAGCTAAGTCGTCAAAGACCTGGCTACCATGTTGTTCAGTGTCCTCCAGATCGGCCGTGCTCAGGGAGTACATTCACGTTTAAGAAAGGACACTCCTAGGCTAAAAGCTCCGCATCATGGCGCTTTTCCTTCTATGAGTTAAGCCAACTTCCTCCTGCACTAGTTATAGTGAGCTGGACTTCGGCCTCTCAGTCATGCAGCTAATAGTATAGGGCCTATTCTCCCTTGACTCTCTGTCTACATGCTCATTGTGCGTCATCGATGACTGATCTTCAAGCGTCTGGACTGGGCTCAGTCTACAACGATGATTTCTATCTCCAAAAGCGAAAGACGGCGCTTGAAAGCGCTACTCGCATACTTGGGCTGTTGAAGGGTATGTACCCTTTCGCTTCTGTGATTGATGTAGGGGCTGGAGACTGCGTATGGGGGAAGGCATGTGAAACCATGGGTGTGAACGACTATTTGGGAGTCGATGGAGGCCATGCCAAGGGTCATCTGATCAACGGGTTCCAGCAGAAGTTTCTGCCTATAGATTTGGAATGCGACGAGATTGAAATCAGTCGACGCTATGATCTTGTCATCTCACTTGAGGTTGCCGAGCATCTTAGGCCAGAGAACTCAGATCGATTTATCAAGACGCTCACGGCACTTGGCGATGTAATTCTATTTTCTGCAGCGGTGCCTGGGCAGGGTGGAACTAATCACGTCAACGAGCAATGGCAGAGCTATTGGCAGTCACACTTTTCCAATCATGGCTTTATGGCTTTCGACTTAATGAGGCCCTTAATCTGGAATGAGCCCATGATTGCGGAATACTACAGGCAAAATACAATTGTTTACTGCTCCATTAGTCGACCAGACCTCCTGGATATGTTTCGTATGAGGTTGCTTGAGCTTCCTCCTTTGCTGGATGTTATACATCCCGTGAATTATGATCGCATCCGCGATCTTCGGAATGCCCCTCTGATTCAGTTTGTTGAGTCTGCACCAGCCATCTTATCCCGGGTTATTGTCAATAGGCTTTTCCCGGGCCGCACGAACTAGGTTTTCCTTGACTATTTGTTCATGGATTCATAAGATTTTGATTTCCAGGAAAAGAGATCAAAAATCGCGGGTTATCGTCCACGCCCTGCAAGGTTTCAATGATGGCGGTATAGACACTCTGGCTGCCAGCCTTTATAAGCTATCTTGTGACTTTGGCTCTAGAGGATTGCTCCTCAACCTTGCTAGCAAAGATTTCCAAAAGCCTCCCTTGCTCTGGGCTGACCCGATTCAGTTCAGTATGCCGCTCAGGGACAATCCATCTGATGTCGTTAGATATTCTCTGTTCTTCTTGAGGCTTAGGCCAGCGGCATTGATCATTTACCCATTCAGCAGACCTCTGTTGTGGCTTGCCCTGGGTGCCCGACTGGGGGGGGTGCGTCGGATCGCAGTGCATCTGGGGAATACTGCTCCTTCTGATCCTGTGGGCCGCCGTCTGTGGCAGCGGCTGCTCTCCTGGTTTCAAAGACTCGGGGTGGTCCCTGTGCCCTGTTCGCAGGCGATTGTCAAGTCCCTCCAGCCTCTCCCGCCTGGTCTCCGGCTGGGCCCAGTGATAGCCAATGGCTGTGACACCATTGAGATTGCGACCCGTGCTGTTGCTGCCCGAGCCCATCGGCCCAAAGGAGATCCGAGGAGAGTGGTGATGGTGGCACGCCTTGATCCAATCAAGGATCACGGCACCCTATTGCGAGCCTTTGCCGCTGCCCAGCAACCCGGCTGGCAGCTCCAGCTAGTGGGCGAGGGGTCTGAGCGGCCGCGTCTTGAAGAGCTGGCTCTGGAGCTAGGTCTGGATCCGACAACCCTATTCATCGGCCGCCGCGCAGACATCCCCGAACTTCTGGGCCAGGCGGATCTGTTTGCCTTCTCCACCACGGAAGCCGAGGGCTTCGGTATCGCCTTGATCGAGGCTATGGCCGCAGGGTTACCTATCGTGGCCAGCGATGTGCCAGCTTGCCGGGAGGTGCTGCTGGAAGGCGAGGCAGGTGAGCTCCTTCCGCGCGGAGATGTTTCAGCCTGGACTCTGATGCTTGCCCGTTTGCTGTCCTCTCCGCAAGAGCGGATGGCGTTGGCCGCTCGAGCCCTGACTCACGCCGGCCGCTATGACATCACCGAAACGGCTGGGCGTTGGTATGGGTTGCTCAGTTCCCAGGCTTGATCAACCGTGACCCAGTCATGGCTTACCGGTGGCGCAGTAGATCCAGGCGGAGCCGAGCCCGACCTTCGATCGACGTCGCCATAGGGGGCCAGGATTTCAGCTGTACTCAGCCAGCTCTGGCGCAGGGATCGTCCAAGTCGGCACATGGCATCTTCGGCTCAAGCGATGGCGCTCTCCTTCTGATGGTTGCACGCAATCGTTCTGATCTTCTTGCTCTGCCGAGGGCACCGGGGCAGATCTCGCCATGACCCGCCAGCTGCTCTGCTGCGGCGACGCCACCGATCCAGCCACCTGGAGCAGTACCCCCTCCTTCCTGGTGCAGGCAGGGAAGTCTGCCGGCCTGCTCGCTGGGGGCCTCGCCCTCCACCCCAAGCGGTTGCATGGCCGCCGGCGCCT
>CAYGQY010000001.1:0-3916 GCA_964352195.1 uncultured bacterium | reverse complement strand
CCTCTGGAACCTGGCCCAGCTCCTGCGCACAGGGCGTGCGGGGGGGTTCCAGTACAGCCTGGGTTTTGCGCGTGCACTTCTGGCCCAGGCACAGCTCGATCCCACCCAGCCGCTGCAGCTGCTCAGCCATTTCCCGTTCCTGCCGCCGCACCCCTGGCCTCACCAGTGGACGGTCGACTTCTACATTGACGCCACAACTCGCCAGGTGTTCGACGCCTACGGATTGGGATCCCGAATCGCCCCGGCTTTCCAACAGCGGGTGCTTGAGCGCGAATGGGGTGCCTATGAGGCGGCGAAGGCAGTGATCTGCATGGGCCAGTGGGCCGCCGATTCGGTGATTCACGACTACGGCATTGATCCGGCCAAGGTGCATGTGGTGCCCGGGGGCGCCAATCTCGCCGAGCTTGGCTCTCCTTCACCCCCGCCGAGTCCCGGCCCCGAACACCCTCTGCTGCTGGGCTTTCTCGGCAAGGACTGGAGCCGAAAGGGCGGCCCCTTCCTGCTGGAGGTGGCTGAGGCGCTCGCCGCCGCCGGACTGCCGGTGGTGATCCGCGCCATTGGTCCTGATCCCGCCAGCCTGCCGGCCCACACCGCCCTGCAGCCGCTGGGGTTCATCAACAAGCAAGCCGAGACCGCCCGCTTCGTGGCGGAGCTGAGCAGCTGGCATTTCGGCACCCTTTTCTCCGGCGCCGAGGCTGCACCGCGCTCCAACCTGGAATGCCTGCGGCTGGGTGTGCCGGTGCTCAGCCATGCCGTGGGCGGCATCGCCTCCACCCTGCCCGATGACGGCTGCGGCCAGCTGTTCCCCGCCCATCCCAGCGCCACCGCCGTGGCCGACTGGATCGTGGCGCGCCTTTCCCCCTACGAGGGCTATCTGGCCTGGCGCTCGGCCCTGGCACCCCGCTGGCGCGAGTTCACCTGGGCGGCAGCGGTGGAGCGGCTGGCGGGGATTCTTGGGTGAAGGGATTCACCACCTCCACACCTGTGGTGAGGAACTGGCGAACGTTGCGTGTCACCACCTGCAGACCATGTTCCAGGGCCGTGGCCGCGATCATCAGGTCAGCGCCGTGATGGCCGATCCCAGCTGAAAGTTGGCCCCAGCGTCTGGCGATGGCGCCATCCACGGGAAGGATCCGCTGGCCATACAACGACAGCAACCCCTCCAGCCAGCCCTGCAGCCGCCTGGCGAACAATGCATTATCCTTCTGCCTCATCGAGATGCCCCGCTCGATCTCGGCCAGGCTGATCACACTCAGATAGAGATCATCGGAGTTCTGCTCACTGAGCCAGGCCACCACGCCAGGATCGCGCTGACGCTTCCGCAGTTCAGACATCACCACGGTGTCGAGCAGGTACATTCACGCCTCCCAGGGGCGGGGCTCCAGCTCGGCTTGCTCAAAGCCGCCGTCGTCCTGGGGCAGCTCCAGCAGAAGCTCCACCAGGCTGGGCTGGTGCAAGCGCTCGAGCCGCCGCAGACGTTCGTAGTCTTCAACCCCCAGCACCACCGTGGCGGGCTTGCCGCGCCGTGTCACCAGCTGGGGTCGGCCGGCCATGGCCGCTTCCACGACGGCGCTGAAGCGGTTCTTGGCGTCCTGCAGGGTCCAGGTTTCCGTTGTCATGGCCTTCTCCTGGCTAGATGAACAGGCTAGCTGGTTGAGCGGAGCGCTTGGCTTGGTTCTGGAGCCCCCTTAGCCTGGACTCCCTCCGGCCCTGGAGCGATGACCCTTGCGCCGCCCCCACCAGCTTCCGCCCTCCAGCCGCTGCAGCTGCCCTGGGATCTGCGGCTGACGCCCGAGCAGTTTGAGCTGGTGTGCCGGGACAACCCTGAGGCTGTGCTTGAACTCGCCTCCGCTGGGCAGCTGCTCGCCATGACCCCCACCGGTGGGGACACCAGCCTCCGTAACAGCTCCCTGCTGGTGCTGCTGGGCCTGGCGGTGCGTCGCAGTGGTCTGCCGCTCAAGCTGTTCGACAGCTCCACCGGCTTCCGCTTGCCCGATGGTTCGGTGCTCAGCCCGGATGCCGCGCTGGTGCGCCTCGATTGGTGAAATGCCCTCCTGCCCGAGCAGCGCCGCGGTTTTCCACCGCTCTGCCCCGATCTCGTGGTGGAACTGGCCAGCCCTTCGGATGGTGGCCCCCGTGGCGTGGCTGCTCTCCGCCAGAAAATGGAGACCTATCGCCGCAATGGTGCCCAGCTCGCTTGGCTGCTGCTACCCGAGGAGCGCGCTGTGGAGATCTGGCGCTCCGATGCCACGAACCCTCAGCGCATCGAGCCAGCCCGGGAGCTTGATGCTGCTGAGCTGTTCCCGGGGCTCAGGCTCGATCTGGCCGAGATCTGGGAGGTTTAGGAGCCGCGGCGCCGATCTCTGTTACCTGCGCAGCGAGCAGGGCCGCGAGGTGGATGCCCTGGCCTGGGCCCCGATGCCGACCGTTACCGTTGGCCGTGGCTCTCGGCGCTGGAGTGGTTCCTGGAGGGGTGAGAGCGATGCCTGCTGGCCTTCTGTTCATGCCCTCGCTGATTCCCTACGGCCTTCGCAGGATCTGGAGCCATCCGGCCCATTCCAGCCTGTGGCTCAAACTGCACCACAGCCAGCTCTGGCTCCGCTATCAGATCCGCAAACAGCTGGACCTGCTTCCTCCAGACGGCCGCCTGATTCGATGGGGGCCGGATCGTTCTCTACGCATTCAGCTGCACCCCAGCTCGCAGTTGAGCCAGGTTTGTCTCTACTACGCTCAGCCAGACTGGCCCTCCACGAGCTTTCTGCTGCGCTACCTCCGGCGAGGAGATCTCTGTGTGGATATTGGAGCGAACGTTGGAGTTTATACCCTGCTGATGGCCAGCATCGCCGGTCCGGAGCAAGTGCATAGCTTCGAGTGCCTCCCAGACAATGTGCGCAAGTTGCGCCACAATCTCACGCTCAATGACTTTGAGGCCGTGCATGTGCATCCTGTCGCGCTGGCCAACGGGAACGGGGACTGGCTGCTGGATCTCAGCGATTCCGATGCCACCGCCTCCCTGACCCCACGCGGGGGTCCTGGAGGAGGTGGACGCCTACTCGTCCCTGCCAGCCGTCTGGATGCCTTTGCCTGGCCACAGCCGCTGGCGTACGTCAAGATCGACGTTGAGGGCGCTGAACGGTTGGTGCTCGAGGGGGCTTCCTCTCTGCTGGACGATTGTCCGCCATGGGTCTGGTCGTTCGAATGCCTTGGCGACTCCTTTGAGCAGGAGGAACTGCTGAGCCTGTTCCGAGGATTTCACTACCATCTGGCTCTGTTCGATCCAGAGGCTTCACGGCTCGTTCCCTACGAGAAAGATGAGCAGGGTCGCTACCCTCTCCGTCAGGACGACAACAGTCTTGCCATTCATGACACAGCCCTCGCGATAGTGGCAACACGACTGTGCGGCCTTGGCTGCGGGCGATGACCCTCCCTCCCAGGTTGCGCTCGGCCGGCTTCGCCGCAGCCCGCCTGCTCACCGCCAATCCCAGCCTGCGGGTGCTGTTCGATCAGACCTCGATCGAGGCCAGCCTGCGCCGCCTGCTGGCGAGCGGGCTTGAGCTGCACACGATCTACGACGTGGGCTGCCACCGCGGTGGCTGGACCCGGGAGATGCAGGCCCTGCTCCCCAGGGCCCGCTACTGCCTGTTCGACCCGCTCACCTACGCCGCCCCCCTCGCCACGGGCGACCACCGGCTCTCCTTCCATCAGGCCCTGCTCTCCGACACCAGCGGTGTGGTGCCGTTCCACTCCACCGGCGGCACCGGGGATTCCTGCTTCCGGGAAGCCACCCGCTTCTACGAAGGGGTGGAGCCGCGGCAGCTCCAGGCCGAACGGCTCGATGTGCTCGTGCGCCAGCACCACCTTCCGCCGCCGGATCTGCTCAAGGTCGACACCCAGGGCGCCGAACTGCAGGTGCTGC